>NZ_CP063814.1:3300000-3520443 GCF_015277875.1 Microbacterium luteum
CGCTGCGAAGACCATCGCCTCGTGCACGTCGCCCTGGCTGGACGCACCGTCGCCGTAGTAGACGATCACCGCCGCGTCGCGGTCGGGGTCTCCGGTGCCGCTTCGGCCGTCGAAGACCATGCCCATGGCCAGCCCGGTCGCGTGCAGCGCCTGCGCACCGAGCACCAGCGTGTAGATGTGGGTGTTGCCGTTCTTGGGGTCGGCCGGATCCCATCCGCCGTGCGTGAGACCCCGCATGAGACGGATGATGTCGACGGGGTCCACTCCGCGTATGCGGCAGACGGCATGCTCCCGATAGGAGGGGAAGAGGTGGTCCTGCGCGCGGGCGGCCCGAGCGGATCCCACCTGCGCGGCCTCCTGCCCGAAGCTCGGCGGCCACAGCGCGAGCTGACCCTGACGCTGCAGATGCGTCGCCTGCTGATCGAAGGCTCGGATCACCGCCATGTCGCGATAGAAGGTCTTGAGATCGGCGTCGTCGAGCGCTTCGATGTAGGGCAGATAGGCCTCGGCGGCGGCGCTCGGGGAGAGCGAGCCGTCGGCGTCGAGGAGGCGTACGACGTCGGGATGTTCGGACGTGCCGTGTGCGGGCGCTTCGGGCGGGGTCACCGTTCTACGCTAGCCCGCCGTCCGGGGTGGCCCGCTGGGAGATCATGCACAACGGATTCCGCGATGCGTAGGACCTTGTCCACAGATTCCTCTTCGCCGACGGAGATCCGGATGCCGTCACCGGCGAAGGGCCGCACGATGAGGCCTGCTGCCTCGAACGCCGCCGCGATCGTCATCGACGCGTCACCGGAAGGGAGCCACACGAAGTTCCCCTGCGCCTGCGGAATCCGCCACCCCACCTCGCGCAGCTGTGCGGCCAAGCGATCCCGCCGTTCCCCGATCACGGCGACACGCGCTCGGAGCTCGTCCTCCAGCTCGAGGCTGGCGATCGCCGCAACTTCGGACTGCCCGGTCACCGACAGCGGAATCGCGGTGCTGCGGGCCGCATCGAGCACCCGAGGGTGGCCGAGGGCGTACCCGACGCGGAGTCCCGCGAGACCGAAGGCCTTGGAGAACGTGCGGCAGACCACGACGTTGGGCCGCTCGGTCGCGAGCACACGCGTGCCGTCGACCGCGTCGGGATCGGTCACGAACTCGGCGTAGGCCTCGTCGAGGATGATGAGCAGGTCATCGGGCACCCGCGCGACGAACGCGTCGAACTCGGCCTGGGTGACGACCGGCCCGGTGGGGTTGTTCGGCGAGCAGACGAGCACAGCTCGCGTGCGGGCGGTGACGGCCGCCGCCATCGCGTCCAGGTCATGACGCGCGTCGTCGGTCACCGGGACCTGCACGCCGGTCGCCCCGGCGAGCACCGTCAACCAGGGATAGGCCTCGAAGGAGCGCCACGCGTAGATCACCTCGTCGCCCGGAGTGGAGACGGCCTGCACGAGCTGGGCCAGGATCGACACGCTGCCGGCACCGATGTGCACGCGCGAGACATCGACGTCGTAGCGTGCGGCGAGGCGCTCGCGCAGCAGGGTCGCCGCCGCATCCGGATAGCGGTTGACGCCGACGGACTCCCGCAGCACCTCGACGACGCCCGGCAGGGGATCGAACGGGTTCTCGTTGCTGGAGAGCTTGTAGGCGTCGGCCCCCGCCTGGCGCCCCTGCTTGTAGGGGGGCAGCGCCGCGATGTCGGCGCGCACGCGCACGGGGATGTCGGATCCGTCGGTCACGGCCCGAGTCTACGACTCGCGCACTGTCGCACCGAGGTGCGCGCGTGGGAGACTGTCGCCACTATGGGCTTCCTGCTTCGAGTCGTCGTCAACGCGTTCGCCATCTGGATCGTCACCCTCATTCCGGTGCTCGGTGTGAGCGTCATCCCCTTCGAGCCCGGCGAGACGCTGCAGCTGGTGCTCACCCTGCTCCTGGTCGCGGCGATCTTCGCGCTCGTGAACACGCTCATCGGCACCGTGATCAAGGTGCTCGCCTTCCCCATCTACATCCTCACGCTGGGCCTGATCGGCCTGGTGATCAACGGCTTCCTGCTGTGGCTGACCGCCTGGATCACGGGATTCTGGAACTTCGGCCTGCGGGTCGAGGACTTCTGGTGGGGGATCGTCGCGGCGATCGTCATCTCGCTCATCAACTGGATCGCCGGCATCATCCTGCGCCCTCGCGACAAGGGCTGAGCCGACCGCGGCTCACTGTCCGCCACCTCCCGCGGACCGGTCGGAGCGGCGGTGGGCGGTGTACTCGAACACCTCGACACCGTCCGCCTCGGCCAGCGCATCGACCAGGTCGTGCACGCCGTCCACGCGCGGATCGTCGCTCTGATCGATCAACGCCGCCGTCTCGGCGTAGGCGGACATATGGTGCGCGGGCATCGTGACATCGTCGATCCCCGCGTCGGGATCGGCGCTGCGTTCGACCACGACGCTTCCGGGTGCGCCCACCGCCTGCGCGTAACCCCCGCCCGACAGCGCCGCCACCGGATCATCGGTGTGCCGCACGGTGACCGCCAGCACGTCGTCGCCGACGTCGGCGTGCACGGGGGAGCCGAAGGTCATGACGGTGCGCACGTCGTAGGTGCCCTCGAGCGCCAGGTGCGAGGTGACCATGGCGGCCTGGGAGTGCGCGGCGGTGTGCACGACGTCTCCCGGCCGGATGCCGGCATCTCCCATCGCCGCGATGGTCGCGTCGTAGGAGGCCGACCGCTGCCGACTGTAGAGCTGCAGGTTGGAGCGGTTGTCGAAGGGCTGGGTGCCGCCGAGCTGCGACGACCGCGTGCCCGCGACGTAGACGACATACTGCGCGGGTGCTCCGGTGAACGTGTACTTCTCGATGCGCACCTGCGCGGCCCCGGCCGGCATCCGCGCGGCGATGTCGGCGAACGACCGCGGTGCCGGCAGCGACGACGCCGCGGTGCGACGCACGGCCACCGACGCCGGGGCTCCGGTGAGGCGGGCGGATGCCGGCACCCGGCCGGCGCCGGTGCCGTGCGCGCTCGCGGCGAGGCCGCCGACGAACAGCCCGGCCGCCCCGAAGGGACTCAGCAGCGCGCCGGTGGTGTGGGCCTGCGCGACCAGGTCGCTCGGCCACGTGAGCGTGTGACGCATGAGGAGCATCGCGGCGCCGATCCCCGCGTCGGGGTGGTCGCCGTGAAGGGCCGTCAGGCGACGCTGGATCAGACCGGCTCGCGCGTCGTCGCCCGCGAGCTCCGCCGCACGGCGCTCCGCCCACAGTTCGACGGTCTCGTACACGGCCGCAGCATCGCGGAGCGCTCGCGCGACCTCGGCGGCCGTCTCGCGCCGCTCCGCGGTGCGCATCCGGAGCGCGTCGATCTCCGCCCCGAGCCGCTGAGACGTCGCCGGGCCCACCATCAGATCGTCGGCGGCGAGCATCAGGTAGCGATCGACGTCGTCGAGGTCGGCGTGCAGCACGTCGAAGCCACGCGCAGCGTGACGGAGGGTGTCGGTGTCGACGGCGACGGCGCCGCCGGCGGAGATGTCGAGGTCGTCGCTCATCGCTCACTCATCCCCACTCCGCCTCATCCTGCAGTCGCATCGCCTGCCGGGCCGCGTCATCGCGCAGCACGTCGGCCTGTGCGGCCGCGCCGGCGATGTCGTCGCACCAGCGTTGCGCGGCATCACGGAACTCCCGCCCGCCGCGGGAGCGCCACGACGTCGCCTCGGCCAGCCGCACGGCGTCGGTCTCGACCTGCCGCAGGCGCTCGACCGCGAGCGCGAGACGCCGTTCCGCGCGCTCGGCCGCTGCCACGTCGGCGCCCGAGATGGTCGAGGCGGGGGAGGGGAACGTGAAGAGCATGCGTTCAGGATGCGGCCGCGTCCGGCCTCGGTCGCAGCCGCGACGGCGAGCCTGAGGACGGAGGCGGGACAGGTGCGACCTGTGCAGGAGGAGAGCGGCCGGACGGCATCCGCCTCTTGCGCGAAGCGCATCCGGTGCACGCACAATGGGGATCATGAGCGCGAACGAGTACGAACCGTTCCGCGTCGTCTTCGTCTGCACCGGCAACATCTGCCGCTCCCCGATGGCCGATGTCGTCTTCCGCTGGTTCGCGGATTCGGCCGGACTGAGCGATCGTGTGGTCTCGACGAGCGCGGGAACCGGGGAGTGGCACGTCGGCGAGCGAGCCGATCACCGCACGCTGGAAGCCCTGGAGCGCAAGGGCTACGACGGATCGCGACACCGTGCCCGGCAGTTCACCCGCGAGGACTTCGAGCGCAACGACCTGATCGTCGCGCTCGACCGCAGCCATGAGCGCATCCTGCACGAGTGGGCCCGCACCGAGGGCGACACCGACAAGCTCGCGCTGCTGATGTCGTTCGAGACGGATGCGCCGACCCTCGACGTGCCCGACCCCTACTACGCCGGCCCCGGGATGTTCGACGACGTGCTGACTATGATCGAGGGTGCGAGCCGGGCGCTCTTCCGGCAGCTCGAACCCGCCATCAGACCGGCGTCCTGACGCCGGTCCCCTCACGCGCGACGACGGGAGTCTCCGGTGACCTCTCTGCCCGACCAGCCCCTCAGCCCGCTCGACGGCCGCTACCGCGCCGTCGTGGCCCCGCTCTCCGATTTCCTCTCCGAGGCGGGCCTGAACCGCGCGCGCGTCGAGGTGGAGGTGGAGTGGCTGCTCGCCCTCACCGGCCGTTCGCTGTTCGGAACGTCACCCCTGGATGAGGAGGCCAAGCGCAGCCTGCGCGCGCTTTACATCGATTTCGGCGCCGAGGAGATCGCCTGGCTCGGCGAGAAGGAACGGGTCACCCGTCACGACGTGAAGGCCGTCGAATACCTCGTTCGCGACCGGCTCGACCGACTCGATCTCGGCGGCATCGCCGAGCTCACGCATTTCGCCTGCACGAGCGAGGACATCAACTCCACCGCCTATGCCCTGACGGTGCAGCGAGCGGTGACGCAGGTGTGGCTGCCCGAGCTCCGCGCGGTGATCACGAAGCTCGAGGCTCTCGCGGTCGAGCACCGCGACGCCGCGATGCTCTCGCGCACCCACGGCCAGCCGGCCACCCCGACCACGATGGGCAAGGAGCTCGCCGTGTTCGCATGGCGTCTTGCGCGGGTCGCGGATCAGATCGAGGGCGGCGACTTCCTCGCGAAGTTCTCCGGTGCCACCGGCACGTGGTCCGCGCACCTGGCCGCCGAGCCCGACGTCGACTGGCCGGAGCTGTCGCGTTCGTTCATCGAGGGCCTCGGCATCGGCTTCAACGTTCTCACCACGCAGATCGAGTCGCACGACTGGCAGGTCGAGCTCTACGACCGCGTGCGGCACGCGGGCGGCATCCTCCACAATCTCGCGACCGACGCATGGACCTACATCTCGCTCGGCTTCTTCGCGCAGATCCCGGTCGCCGGAGCAACCGGCTCCTCGACGATGCCGCACAAGATCAACCCGATCCGCTTCGAGAACGCCGAGGCGAATCTCGAGATCTCCGGCGGCCTGTTCGGTACGCTCGCCCAGACCCTCGTGACCAGCCGCATGCAGCGCGACCTCACCGATTCGACCACGCAGCGCAACATCGGCGTCGCGTTCGGGCACTCGCTGCTCGCCCTCGACAACCTCGAGCGCGGGCTCGGCGAGATCTCGCTGTCGCAGCACATGCTGGATGCCGATCTCGACGCCAACTGGGAGGTGCTGGCCGAGGCGATCCAGACCGTCGTTCGCGCCGAGATCACCGCCGGACGATCGCAGATCTCCGACCCCTACGCGCTGCTCAAGGAGCTCACGCGCGGTCGTCGCGTAGGCGCGGCGGAGCTGGCCGAGTTCGTGCGGGGTCTCGACATCGGGGATGACGCCAAGGAGCGCCTGATCGCGCTCACCCCGGGCGGCTACACCGGGCTCGCGTCGTCCCTCGTCGACACGCTCGCGTAGACGGCTCAGGAGGAGGTGGGGGACTCGTCGCCCGCGGAGTCGACCTCGTCGGGGAGAAGTACCGGGCGATCGATCGGCTTCTCCATCTCGGCCGGATCGACCGCGAGCAGCAGCAGGGCGACGATGAGAAGCGTCGCGATGAAGCTCACCCCCGCCACCACGAGCGCGACGACGATCGCGCGCTGGTGGTCCTCAGCCGGCAGCGCCTGGAAGAACCCCATCGCCACGAGCGCGACGATCCCGGCGAACGCGGCGGCGGCGAAGGCGAGCCCGAGAAGCTGAACGGGCTTGAGCAGGTCGCGGCGGGTGGGCTTGTCGGTCACGCGTCGGCGCCCCTCTGTTCTGCAGCGCCCTGTTCGGCAGCACCCTGCTCGGCGGTGTCGGATCCGGCCGTCTCGGCGGGCGCAGTCTTGGGCCGCGGGCTGGCTCCGGCGATGCCGAGGTACACCGCAACGATGGCGGTGTAGAAGCCCAGCACGCCGACGGCGATGATGGTGCCGGTCAGCTCGAACGTGCCGGCCTCCTCGATCGTGTAGCTGAGCGAATACTCCGGCGACACGATCAGCGTCGCTGCGGCGAACACGAGGGTGAGCGCGCCGATGACGACGCCGTCGCGGGACTCGGTGCGAGTGGGGATGCTGCCTGCCCCGCCGCGCATGCCGCGGATGCCCGCGATGAGCTCGGTCACTCCCGTGAGGACCGCCCACGCGACCACGATGACGAAGAAGAGCGTCGTGGTGCGCCACGGCGGCAGGCCGGCGGCCATGCCGGCGGCGGCCGAGATCAGACCGAGGAGCACCGCGGGCCACCGGGCGCCCGCCGGGTACACCAGCCACGCCGCGGCGAGGTGCACGAGGGCGGTGGCGAGGGCGAACCCGCTGAAGACGGCGAGACCCACGGCGGCCGAGTGGTCGCTCGAGAAGGTGATCATCACCGCGGCGATCGCCGCGAAGACCGCACGCGCGACCTGGACGTGGCGCACGTCGAAGGCGCGCGAAGACGGAGATGAAGTCACGATGGTTCCTGTGGAGGTGGTCCTGACGGACAGGACGGATGCGTCCAGTTTAGGTCGTCGCCCCTGTGCGGGTACTCCACGCCCGTCCGGGACGCATCAGTCCTGCCCGATCCCGCGCAGCCAGAACGTCAGGCGAGGAGGGTCTCTCCGATGTATCCGCCCTCGGCGCAGCCCGGCGGCACGGCGAAGACGGCCGAACCGATCGGCGTCGTCCATTCGTTGAGCAGATCGAGTTCGTCGAGGCGTCGCTGGATGGGCGTGAACTGCTTCTCGACGTCTGCCTGGAACGACACGAAGATGAGCCCGGAGTCCGACACCCGGTCGCCGGTGGGCGCCTCGTCGTAGTTGTAGGCGCGCCGGAAGATCCGCTGCGTCGGGTCGTCGGGTCGGGACCGCCGCATGTGCGAGAACTCCGGGATCACGGGGAACCCGATGGCCGTGGTGGCTTCGAAGTCGGGCTCGTCGTGTTCCGCGGTGCCCGTCAGCGGCGCACCGTTGGACAGATAGCGGCCGACGGACTGCTCCCGCCCGGGCCGATCGAGCTGGTCCCACGTGTCGAGGTCCATCTGGATGCGGCGCACGACCGCGCCGGTGCCGCCGGCCATCCAGCCCTCGGTGTTCCACACCACGGTGTCGAACTCACTCGTGCCCGGCTGCGGATTGGCCGTGCCGTCGACCTGGCCGAACAGGTTGCGCATCGTCGTCCCGGGGGCGACCGATCCGTAGGCGCGACGGAAGCCGTGCTGCGTCCACTTTACGTCGGCGAAGCTGCGCGCATCCTTGAGCAGCATGCGCGTGGCGTGGGCGACGGTCGTCGGGTCGTCGCCGGCGAATTGGATGAGCAGGTCGCCGTCGCTGAACTCCGGCTGCAGCCTGTCGATGCCGAACGCGGGCAGCGGCGCGAGCCAGGCGGGTCCGGTCCCGCCCGCGCGTGCGACGAATCCGGGACCGAAGCCGAACGTCACCGTGAGGCGCGCCGGCGGGGAGGCCATCTCGGGCTCGGAGTCGGCGAGGGCCGCCTCGCCCTGCGTCAGGCGCGACGCATCATCGGTGAGGACCTGCATGAGACGGCGGAGCCCGTCGCGGTCGACGTCGTCGTGCAGGCTCAGGCCCACGAAGGTGCCGTGCGCCTGGGCGTCGGTGTCGACGCCGGCCTGATGTGCTCCGTAGAAGGGCACCACGGTGTCGCCGTTCAGCGGCACCGAGGCGGATGCGGTCGGGGAGTCGTTCTGGGAGAGGGCCAGGTCGGCGCCGATCGCGGCAGCGGCGCCGACGCCGGCGACAGCTCCCCCGAGGAGGAACTGCCGCCGGGTCGAGCCGGATCGGCCCGCGCCCTTGTCGGGCGCGGCCATCAGCTGTCGTCCGACCCGCTCGTGTCGGACTCGTCCATGTCCATGTCCATCTCGGAGTCGTCGCCGACGTAGTTCTCGTTGGCGCCCGAGTAGTCCTTCACCGGGGCCGTGAACTCCACCGTCGAGTCGTCGGCGAAGGTCAGCGTGAAGGTGACCTCCTCGCCGGCCACGATGGGCTGCTCGAGCCCCATCAGCATGATGTGGCTGCCGCCGGGCTCGAGCGCGTAGGTGCCCTCGGCGGGGATGACGAAGCCGCCGTCGATCGGCTGCATGACCATCTCCCCGGTCTCGTCGGTGACCGTCTCGTGCAGCTCGATCATCGGGGAGACCTCCGTCGAGGCGGCGACGACGGTGATGTCTTCGCCGGAGGAGTTCTCCAACTCCCCGAAGGCCGCCGACATGCCGGACTCGGCGGACTTCACCCACGCGTCGCTGATCGCGAAGGAGTCCGCCTGGGTGGCGGCCTCGGTGTCGGCGGCGGGCGTCGAGGTGGACGCACAGCCGGCGAGCAGAAGTGCGCCCGCTGCCAGGAGCACGCCGAAACGAGAGGTGGTGCGGATGGTTGTGTTCACAGGATTGCCTTTCAGGGTGCGATGGCGACGGGTCACGACTCGTCGCCGGTGCCGGCCTTTCGCCGGCGGGTGAGGGAGATGAGCGCGAAGGCGGCGACCGCGACGGCCGCCCCACCCGCGCCGATGAGCACGAGACGCATCGCGCCCGCGCTCTCCTGTGTGCTCTGACTCTGCGACGACGCCGGGTCGCCGACGCTGTCACCCGTACTCGCGGTCGTGTCGGTCGCGGCCCGCTCGAGAGGCTCGGCATCACCGATCGTGAACGGCACGAGACCGCTGATCGGATGGCCGTCCTCGGAGACGACGCGCCAGCGCACCTCGTATCCCGCTTCCGGCATATCCGGCTCGAGCGCGATCGTCACGACGTTGTCGCTCCGTTCGGGCTCGCCGTCGGCCCAGTCATGGCCATCGGCGTCGGCGACGACGACGGCCGCCCCCATCGGGAGGATCTCACCCGAGAAGGTGAGCGTCACCGACTCGGGAGCCACGGCGAGCTGCTCGTCCGTGGCCGGGGTGCTCGAGATCAGTTCGTCGTGCGCGGCGGCGGGGGCCGCGACGACGACGGTGGATCCGAGCACGATGCTCGTCGCGGCAACCGCCGTGACGAGGCGCGTGCGGATGCGGAACATCGACGACGCCCTTCTGCGCACGATCGTGCGCGAGTACTCCGCTCGGCCTCGGCCGAGCGCGAACGACCCGTCGCCCGGAACGGACGACGGCGGTGGTCAGAGCACTCGGAGGGCGGGCGGTCCGCGGCGCCGCAGGGGCGCGCCAGGCGGGGGGCGTCGTCGACCGACGGGGCAACGACGAAGAGAGGGGCGCGGGGCGCATCCGGAACCGGGGAGAGCACGGCGACGGGCTGACGCCGGCGCCACCACGCGACCAGCTCGCCGGCCAGGGTGCGCAGCGCGGCGAGTACCCGCTCGCCTCGGTGCAGCGCCGCGACCGTGACGACGGCCGCGAGCACGTGCCAGCCCCACATGGCGGCATCGGCATACAACGCGGCGGTCGTCTCGCCGGACAGCGGCGCCAGCGTGATCGCACCGTGGTGGTGGCCGCCGGCCGTCACCGCCCCGGCATCGGCCGCGCCGAGCACGAACAGCACGTGGAAGAGCACCTGACTGAGCGTGACCGACAGCGACAGGCGGAAGACGGAGAGGCGTCGACCGGCCAAGAGGGTGCAGACGAACACCCACAGCACCCACGGCACGACGATGCCGAGCCATCCGGGCATCGCACCGCCACCGGCGACGTGGGACAGCAGCGCGACGAATGTCGCGACGGATGCGGCGACGAGACCACGAGCGACCCGAGGTGCCCGTGACTGACGCATGGTCCCCATTGTCGCACCTCCGCCGGGGGAGGTGAGTCCTCACTCGTCGAGCGAGTGCCCCAGCACGGAGAGGGTGGCCGAACGGGCGTCGCGACCCTGGTCGCCGCGGCTCGCGACCAGAAGGCCCACGACCGATTCGGTGACGAGCATGAGCGACGCTCGGGAGGCGTGCTCCAGCTCTTCGCGGAAGGATCCGCGCACCGGGGGGATCACGAGCGCGATGTCGGCGGATTCGGCGACCGCCGACCGCGCGAAGGAGGTGATCGCGATCACGCGGGCGCCGCTCTCGCGCGCCGCGGTCATGACCGCGAGCGTGGCACGGTTGACCCCCGACCCCGAGATGACGAGGCAGACGGCGCTCGCGCCGAGTTGGCGGGCCGCGATCTCCTGTCCGAGGGTGTCCGGCAGGTACTCTGAGGGGCGTCCGGCGGCCGTCAGGCGCAGCACCATGTCCAGTCCGAGCGGTGCGGACAGGCCGTTCGCGGCCACCAGCACTCGCGTCGCGCCGTCCAGGGCGCCGACGAAGCCTTCGAGCTGGTCGTCGGTGAGGGCGGTGACCGTCTGCGGCAGGCGCGCACTGAAGGCATCCACCTCGGCCCGCAGCGCGCCGAGCATCGAGCCGTCGCTCGTCACGGCGGGGGCCGCCGATCCGCGTGCGAGCTCACGGGCGAGGGCCACCCGCAACTGCGGATAGCCGTCGTAGCCGAGAGTCTGCGCGGTCCGGATGACGGTGGCACGGCCCACCCCGACGGCCTCGGCGACCTCCTGCGCCGACCGGTCGATGGCCGACTCGATGTCGGCGGCGATCGCCTCGGCGACCCGTCGCTCGCTGGGCTGCATCGAGGGGGCGAGGGCGGCGACACGCGCGCTCGGGGGTGCGTCAGAGGATCCGACCCAGGTCACGTGCGCCCGCTCCCTCCATGATCCGGCGGCGAATCGCGCCGGAGATCGCATCCATGAGCATCGTGGCCGCGACCACGACGATCAGGAGCATGCCGACCGTATCCCACTCTCGGTAGTCGGTGTAGTTCGACAGCATGTTGCCGATGCCGGGCAGCAGGCCGGGTGACTCGCGACAGGCCTCTCAGCGGTGAGCGGGAGACGAGCCGGATGCCGCCGCGGCGGTCCAGGCGCGAAGATCGTCGGAGAGGTCGGCGATCGTGCGCCCGCGCAGCGTTGCGGGGAACGGCGAGGAGTCGCAGGTGGCGCCCACGAGCGCCGTGTCGGCACCGAGAGCCGCCGCGGGGGCCAGGTCGAACTCGGCGATGTCGCCGATCGAGAGCACGGGGCCGTCCTCGAGTGCGCCGCGGATCACGGCCGACAGTCCGTCCGGCTTGCCGACGGTGAAGTGCATCGCCGAGAAGAGGTCGGCGATGCCCCAGTCGGCGAGGAGCTCCCGCACGCCGGCGTCGGGAGCATTGGTCGCCAGCACGAGCCGGGCGTCGCCGGCGAGGTCGCACAGGAGGTCGGCGATTCCGGCCGGGGGTGCCACCGGCGCCGCGGGGGTGCCGAGCACGTCACGGCTGGTCTCGTAGGCCGCGCTGACGTCGTCGGAGGCGATGCCGGCGTGCTCCGCGGCGGTTCCGACGGCGTGGTACCCGTCGCGGTATCCCGAGTCTCCCGCCGCGAAGGAGGCGAGTTCCGCCTCGGCCGTGGTGAGGAAGCCGTCACCGGCGACCCGGGCGAGGGAGCGGGCGTAGGCGACGATCGGTCCGTCGCCGAGGGCGAGCGTTCCGTCGAGGTCGAAGACGATGGTGCCGGTCACGTGGGTCCCTTCCGCGTCCATGTGGACGCAGCGTCCAAGTTAGACCGCGATTATGGACGGAATGCTCACCGGCAGATGAACAACCGGTTACGAGGCCTGCGGATGGGCTCCCACGCCGTCGACAAGACAGGAGATTTCGCGGCGACCAGGCGTGATCGGCCCTGTTCCCCGCCGCCACGGCGCCGATCTCCTGTTTTGTTGACGCGAGGACCCACGTACCGGCGCGGAAACGGCGCTGAGCGGGCGCGGTAGGGGCGCGGAGTGGGCGCGGGAACGGCGCGTCGGGGCGGTGTCAGGCCCGGCGGGCGCCCGAGAACCGCGTGATCAGGCCCGGGTGGTCGAACGGCATCGCGAGGACGGAGTCGGGTGCTCGATCGGCGAGGTCGGAGAATCCGGCCGCGGCGAGCAGGTCGTCGTCGAGAGCGAGCAGCTCGGCCTCGACGAGCGGCCAGGGCTCGTGCTCGTTCGCCGCCCAGATCGTGCGGCCGAGATGCCGCTCATGGAACCCCCATCGCGCGGTGAGGAAGCGGGACAGCGGCGTGTCTACCGCGGTCTCGCCGATCGCCACGCGTATGCGCGTGCGCGGTTCTCCGGGTCGTCCTCTCGAGGATCGACGCCGTGAGCGGAACTCCCGCACCAGCGCGCCGGGCTCATCGCGCATGCCGATCTGCGACCACCGGTAGGGGAGTCCGAAGAGGGCTCGCGCGGTGAGCACGGGGAGGAGGTGTTCGGCCTCGAGCGTCTGGAAGACGACGCCGCGCCTTCCGGCGGCATCCACGCCATAGGTGCGGACATTGATCTCGCAGAAGGTGCCGAGGCGCGGCACCGGCCCGAAGGGCAGGAACCGGAAGTCGGACAGCACGAAGGGGACGAGGGCGATCCAGGCCGACCCGTCGAACACATCGGGTTCGACGCCGGCCGGCATCAGCGGCCGGATGCGGTCGGAATCCACCCGCCAGTGCAGGAACACGGCACGGCTCCAGCGCTGGGCGATCCGTGCCCGTCCGGGCAGTGCGGGCGCGCCGGGCTCGAGCAGCGGCATGTCGGAGCGGGTCATCGGCTCGGGTCGATCAGCGTCATGCCGGCCGGCGACGACCGGTCGAGCACGGGCAGGAGGGCGGCGGCGTCATCGAGCGAGACGACCGCTTCGACGAGGTCCTGCGGACGCAGATCGCCGCGCTCGATGAGCGACAGCATCGCCGGATAGTCGACGGCGGCCATGCCGTGGCTGCCGAGAACGTCGAGTTCCCACGCGATCGCGCGCGCCATCGGCACCGGCGACAGACCTGTGGGGCTCGGCAGCAGTCCGACCTGCACGTGGCGTCCGCGGCGGCGCAGCGACAGCACGGCATCGGCGCAGGTCTGCTCCGACCCGACGGCATCCATCGACACGTGGCTTCCGCCGTCGGTCAACGACCGAATGCGCGCCGGCACATCGTCGCCGGCCGGCACGACGTGGTCGGCGCCCAGTCGCACGGCGGTCTGCCGCGCGCGTTCGCTGCGGTCGACCGCGACGACCCGCGCGCCGAGCGCCTTGGCGATCATCACGGCACTCAGACCCACTCCGCCGGCGCCGACGATCGTGACCCATTCCCCGGCGGACAGGCGCGCACGTGCCGTGAGGGCCCGGAAGGCGGTGGCGAAGCGGCACCCGAGCGCGGCGGCGGCCTCGAAGGACACGTCGTCGGGGATCGCGACGAGATTCGTGTCCGCGGCGTGCAGGGCCACCCGTTCGGCGAACGACCCCCAGTGGGTGAACCCCGGCTGCTGCTGGTCGGGGCACACCTGCGCGTCGCCACGGCGGCACCACGTGCACCGGCCGCATCCGCACACGAACGGAACGGTGACCCGGTCGCCGACCCTCCAGCGTTCGACGCCCGCGCCCACGGCGTCGACCACGCCGGCGAGCTCGTGGCCGGGAACGTGCGGCAGGGCGATGTCATCGTGCCCGACCCAGGCGTGCCAGTCGCTGCGGCACAGCCCCGTCGCCTTCACCGCCACGACGACTCCGCCCACGGGGGCGGCCGGCGCGGCGACGTCTCGGACCGACAGCGGTCCGGCGATCTCATCCATGACCAGCGCGCGCACATTCTCACGCTACCGCCGCCCGGTGTCGACCCCTCGCGAGCGAGCACCGCCCCGCGCATACCGTGGGACCAGCCCGAGACGAGGAGAACCATGGCACAGACCATCGCCGATCAGTCCGTCGAGATCCTCGAGCGCGCCGGCGTCGAACGGGTGTGGGGCCTGCCCGGCGACTCCCTGAACGCCTTCACGGATGCGCTGCGCACCAGCGACATCGCCTGGATGCACGTGCGGCACGAGGAGGCGGCCGCGTTCGCCGCGGCGGCGGAGGCGGAGATCACCGGCGAGCTCGCCGTCGTCGCCGGAAGCTGCGGACCCGGCAACCTGCACTTCATCAACGGCCTTTTCGACGCGCACCGCAGCCGGGTTCCGGTGCTGGCGATCGCCTCGCACATCCCGTCGTCCGAGATCGGCTCCACCTACTTCCAGGAGACCCACCCGCAGGAGCTGTTCCGCGAGTGCAGCGACTACTGCGAACTCATCTCCGACCCGGCTCAGTTCCCGTGGGTGCTGGAGACGGCGATGCGCACGGCCGTGGAGAAGCGCGGCGTCGCCGTCGTCGTCGTGCCCGGCGACATCTTCTTCGAGAAGGCGCCCGAGCGACGCCCCGCGGCCGCCATTCAGGCGACCCGGCCGCGCATCGTTCCCGGCGAGAGCGAGCTCGAGGCCGCTGCGAAGCTGCTGGATGCCGGCGACGCCGTGACGATCCTCGCCGGCGCCGGGGTCGCGGGTGCCCATGAAGAGGTCGTCGCGCTCGCGGACCGGCTCCAGGCACCGATCGTGCACGCCCTGCGCGGCAAGCAGCACATCGAACACGACAACCCCTTCGACGTCGGGATGACCGGTCTTCTCGGCTTCGCGTCGGGGTACCGGGCGATGGAGAAGTGCGACACGCTGCTCATCCTCGGCAGCGACCTGCCCTACCGGCAGTTCTACCCGCAGGACGCCACGATCATCCAGGTGGATGTGCGCGGTGAGCAGCTGGGCAGGCGCGCCCCGATCGACCTCGGCCTCGTCGGCGATGTCGGCGAGACCGCGCGCGCCCTGCTGCCGATGCTGCGCGTCGGCCGCGACAGCGATCACCTCCGCTCGGCGCTCGAGCACTACGGCAAGACGCGCGCGCAGCTCGACGAGCTGGCCACGGACGACGGACACACGTCGATCTACCCGGAGTTCCTCACGCGCCTCATCGACGAGATGGCCGCGGACGACGCGGTGTTCGTGCCCGACGTCGGGTCGCCGGTGACGTGGGCGGCGCGCTATCTGCACATCCATTCCGGTCGCCGCCTCGTCGGGTCCTTCTCCCACGGGTCGATGGCCAACGCCCTCTCGCACGCGCTCGGTGCGCAGGCAGTCGACCGAGACCGGCAGGTGATCGCCCTCGCCGGCGACGGGGGTCTCGCGATGCTCATGGGCGATCTGCTGTCGCTTCGCCAGAACGATCTGCCGGTGAAGATCGTCGTCTACAACAACTCCTCGCTGAACTTCGTCGAGGTCGAGATGAAGGCGGCCGGCATCCTGAACTTCGGCACCGGGCTGGACAACCCCGACTTCGCCGCCGTCGCCGAGTCGGTCGGCATCACCGGCATCCGCGTCGACGAGCCGGGTCAGCTGCGCGGCGCCCTCGAGCGGGCCCTGTCCGAACCGGGTCCGGCCCTCATCGACGTGGCGGTCGCGCGTCAGGAGCTGTCGATCCCGCCGTCGATCAGCGCCGCTCAGGCCAAGGGCTTCGCGCTGTATGCGCTTCGCACCGTGATGTCCGGGCGGGGGGATGAGCTGCTCGACCTCGCCGACACGAACGTGTGGCGCCGCCTCTTCCACTGACACACGTGGGCGAACGCGCGCGGCGCGGGTCACCGGGCCCTAGGATCTCATCCGACCAGAGGGGAACCCGATGACCACTCCCGCAGCACCCGGCCCGGAGGCCGAGCGGCCCATGACGACCGAGCCGACTACACCGGTCGACGCTCCGCCGGCGCGGAAGCGCGACGTGCTCGGCATCGTCGCGGTGATCGTCGCCGCGATCGGTCTGCTGCCGACCCTCGCGGTCTTCCTCATCGGGCTCGTGCCGGAGATGAACGCGATCTGGTGGCTCGGCATCATCATCATCCCGCTGCTGGCGATGCTGGGCGTCGTCGTCCTCGTGCTCGCGATCATCGGCATCGTCGTCGGTGCACGCCGGCACTCGAGGTTCGTCTGGTCGATCGTGGCCGCCGTGCTCGGGCTGCTGATGGTCGCTCCGATGTCGCTGCTGTTCCTCGAGTCCGCGACGATCTGAACGGATGCCGCCGCCGGCATACGCCGACGGCGGCGGGCGAGGTCAGCGCTTGCTGGCCAGCACCCGCGCCGATTCGCGTTCAGCTGTCACGTTGCGTACGCCGGCTCGCGAGCCGGCGAGCTTGGCGGCGATGTGCTCGCCGACGGTCACCGGCTCGTACAGGTCGGGATGCTCGTCGTCGATGCACGAGGGAAGGGTGCGGATGACGGCGTCGACATCGCCGTCGTGGAAGAACGCCGCGCTGCGGCGGCGCTCGATGGTGCCGTCGATCACCGGAGGCTTCACGCGGTGCAGCGTCGACATCCACCGTTCGTTGGTCAGGCGCGCGGTCACGTCGCCGAGGTTGATCAGCAGCGCGCCGGCCTCGGGCTGCACGTCGTTCCACGAGCCGTCGGCGCCGAGCACCTGCAGTCCGCGCACCTGGTCGGCCCACAGGATCGTGACGATGCCGTAGTCGGTGTGCTCGCCCATGCCGGTGAGGTCGCCGTCGAGGGTCACGTCGGTGCCGGGCGGAAGGGCGTAGTTGTTCATGCGGAAGACGTCGAGCGAGTGACCGGTGCGGTCCGCGAAGAAGTCCGGTTCGAGTCCCAGCGCGTCGGCGAAGATGCTCGTCATCGTGCGGGCCACGCGAGCGGCCTCCCCGAAGTACGTCTGCACCTTCTGCTCGAAGTCCGGCACATCCGGCCACACGTTGTCGGCGTAGTCGGGCTGAGGGAGATCCGCGGACTCGGGGTAGTCGGCGGCGGTCGCCCCGATGTTGAAGGCCTCGAAGAAGTCGTTCATCCGCGTCGCCGCCTCGACACCGAGGGAGAGGCTGAGCGACTCGGACTTCGGCGGCGAATAGCCGCGGTTGATCTCCGGCGGCGTGCGATAGCCCTTCTTCGCGTCGAGATCGAGCGCGAAGAACGCATCCATCGCCTCGGTGAGGCCGTCGATGATCTCGGGCGGGATGCCGTGCCCGTGAATCTGGATGAACCCGACCGTGCGGCACGCGTGGTCGATGGCTGCGGCGACGGCCAAGCGCTCTTCGGGCGAGCCGTCGGTGACATAGGCGGAGGTGTCGACGGAGGGAACGTGGAACGTCATGGTGACTCCTTCGGTGAGGGCGGTCCGGGCGACCGCGGTGGGTTGCCGCATCAGGCTTTCCCCACCCCTGGAGGGCGTCGCTTTCCGTGCGTGTCATCCGACGCTAGCCGTCCGCCTGTTTCGGGCGCGTGAAGATTCGCCTCGGATGCTCCTCCCGAGTCGGTCCGCGCGCCCCGGCGCGGGTAGGTTCTTCCCGATGAACGCCCCCGCCACCGCCCCGATGCCCGTCTTCCTCGACTGCGACACCGGAGTCGACGATTCCCTCGCCCTTGCCTATCTGTTGTCGTCGCCGGCGGTGCGGCTGGTCGGGATCGGAACGGTCAGCGGGAACACCAGCAGCGAGCAGGCCGCGCGCAACTCCCTGGATCTGCTGGCCCTTCTCGGCGCGCCGGAGGTTCCGGTGGCGATCGGGGCGCGCGATCACCTGCGCAAGACGTACAACGGCGGCGTGCCGCACATCCACGGAGTCAACGGCGTGGGCGACGTCGACCTGCCGACCTCGCCCCACGAACCGGTGGCGGCATCGGCGGCCCGGCTGCTGATCGATCTGTCGCACGAGCACGCCGGCGACCTGCACATCGTCGCGATCGGACCGCTCACCAATCTCGCGCTGGCGCTGCGCGAGGACCCGACCCTGCCGTCCCGCGTGATCGCCGTGACGATCATGGGCGGCGCCGCGCTCGCCCCGGGAAACCTCTCGCCGGTTGCCGAGGCGAACATCGGCAACGACCCGGAGGCGGCGGCCGCTGTCGTCGAGGCCGACTGGGACCTCACGATCGTGCCGCTGGATGTCACGATGGAGAACGTGCTGCACGAGGCGGACCGGCTGCGGCTGCTGGAATCGGATGTTCCCGGCGCGCGCGCTCTCGGCGAGATCCTCGACCTCTACTTCGACTTCTACCTGCCCACCTACGGCACGCGAAGCTCGGCGCTGCACGATCCGCTGGCGGCGGCGATCGCCGCGGGCGGCGTCATCCCGACCCTCGCCCCGCGCGTGCCCGTCGTCGTCGACACGACCGACGGCCCCGGACGCGGGCAGACCGTGGCCGACCTGCGCGGGCAGCGCCTCGGTGCCGTCGACCACCCGGGAGTGCGAACACGCATGGTGCTGGGCACCGACCGCCCGCTCGGACCGCACCTTCTCGACGTGGTCACGGCGCCGGCGCGCCGGAACGCTCCCGTCGAGGTGTGACGCGCGCGCCGGGCACGGAGCCCGGCGGATCCGCGCCCGGCGGATCCGCGGGTCGCATGCGGCGTTCGCCCAGGCTGGCCATAGCGAGAACGTGCAGGGTGTCCCGGTGAACTATTCCGCTCATCGCCCCGGCCAGTTCGGCTCCGACGGCCAGATCGAGTTCCCGGTCGACGATGACGCCGAACCCCAGTACCTCTCCGACCTGAAGCCCGCGCGCGACGACGTCGATCAGGAGACCGGCGCCGCTGAGGCGGCATCCGCGCTCCCTGCCGGCACCGCGACGGAGCCGACCGTCGTCCTCGACGACACCGCGACGGACGAGCCGGAGCCCGACGTCGCGCCGCGGGGGCGCCGTCCCCGTGCCGGACGCCGACGCCGGATGCCGCTGTCACGACGCCTGGCGATCCTCGGCGGCGCAGACGGCGACATCCTCGACGACGTGCCGGCTGAGACCCCGCGCTTCGTGCAGATGTTCTTCGTGCTGCTCGGCACCGCCGTCGTCTCGGCGCTGTCGATGTTCTTCGCGCTCCTGACCGGCGTAGAGGTGATCGTGTGGATCGCCGTGCCGCTGGCGATCGTGTGGGCCCTCATCATCTTCAACCTCGACCGGTTCCTCACCTCGACGATGACCTCCACGCGCAATCCGTGGCGTCTGCTCGGTCTCGCGTTCCCGCGCGTGGTGATGGCGGCGCTGATCGGCGTCGTCGTGGCGGAACCGCTCGTGCTGCAGATCTTCCAGAACGACATCACGCGCGAGATGAACGCGACCAACGTGGTGCAGGCCCTCGAGGACCAGACGGCGGTCACCGACGGGCCCGAAGCGCAGGCGCTCGACGCTGCCGGCGAGCGCCTCGCCGAACTGGAGAACCAGGCGGCGACGGGCATTATCGCGGGCACGTCGTCGACCTCTGCCGAGGCGGCCGCCGCGCAGACGACGGTCGACCAGCTCACCGCCCAGCTCGCCGAGAAGCAGGCGGTCATCGACGAGGCGCGCCTGCTCTACCAGTGCGAGCTGACGGGCGCCGGTGCCGGCGAGGTCGAAGGATGCTCCGGCGTCACGGGCGAAGGATCGAGCTCCGAGGCCGCCGAGGCGCAGCTGAGCGCGGCACAGGCGGCATACGACGAGACGGCCGCCCAGCTGCTGGAGGCGCAGAACGCCCTCACCGCCGCGAACGGAGCCAGCGCGGATGCCGCGGCGAGCGCATCCGAGATCAACAAGCAGCAGGCCGAAGACGAGCTGCCCGTGGCCCGGGAGCAATACGACATGGCGCTGGCGGCATATAACGAGCAGGCCGAGTCCGTCGCGTCGGGCAACGCGGGTGCGACGGGGCTGCTCAGCCAGATGAGCGCCATGGAGCGCCTGGCTGAGCAGGAACCGGCGATCCGGTGGGCGCACCTGCTCATCGCGGGCCTGTTCTTCATGATCGAGCTGCTGCCGGTGATCGTGAAGGTGCTCACCAGCTACGGCGACCCGTGGCCATGCGTCGCCAGGTCGATCTCGACCGCGTCACCGCGCGCACGTGGACCGAGCGCGCATCCATCGCGACCGCCGGGACCGGGTAGTCAGCTGCAGCGGGGGTGCCGCTCAGGCCGGACCCCAGATGGCGGTGAAGCGGGCACGCCGGTGGGCGGGGCGCTCGATCTCGTCGACGATCGCCAGCGCCAGGTCGGCGGCGGAGATGGTCGAGGCTCCGTCGGCGTCCTTGAGGAGAACGTCGCCGCCGAGCACGTACGACCCGCGCGAGGGCGTGCCGAACCAGGCGCCGAAGTCCGACGGCGGGCTGACGTAGAACCAGTCGACCGACTCCGGGGACTGCTTCAGGATGTCGAGGGTGCGCAGACCCGTCTCGATCTCGGGCTTGACCTCGGCGGGGAGGTTCTCGTGGGAGACGTCCCAAAGTGTCCGCCCGCCCTCTTCGAGCTGCAGAGACGACGCCCCGCCGATATAGCCCACGCGCGTCGCGGAGCCCGCGACCTCGTCCAGGAGGCGCTCCAGCACATCCTCCACCTCGCCTGCCATGTCACCGCGGGGCGACAGGGCCACCACGACGGCGTCGCGGCCCTGCACGACGCTCGACAGTGTCTGCGCGTCGCGCGCGTCTCCGGCCACGTGGTCGATCCCCTCGGCCGACGCGTCGGGAGTCGAGCGGCTGACCGACGTGACCTCGTGTCCGCGGCGCGCCGCCTCAGCGGCCACCGCCGCTCCAGCGTATCCGCTGCCGCCGAGAACCGTGATGCGTGCCATGAGTACCGTCCTTTTCCCCGTCCGCCGTCTGCGCGGACGCCTCAGCTCACACCGTGGGCAACACCGTCGGCAGCGTCACGCATTCCGCACGGGCCCGGCGCGGGTCGACGCGGGTCGGCGCGGGTCGCCGCGGGTCGCCGCGGGTCGGCGGGGGTCGGCGCGGGTCGGCGGGGGTCGCCGCGGGTCGGCGGGGGTCGGCGCGGGTCGGTGCGGCCCTCCTTCGCGCACGCCCGCCTTTCAGGGTCCCACCTTCGCGTCCGCCGGCCCGCCCGTCTGTCGCCGTCGCCAGGTCTTCGCCGTTGCCCGATCTTCGCCGCTGCCTTCACCCCCGCCCTTCTTGCCCTAACTCAGGCTGGAACCGCCCCGAACGGCCGCTGCGGCGCCCGATCCGCCCTCTCAGCCTGAGTTGGTGTCACGCGGCTTCCGCTACGGCGCCGGTCGCCCTCGCCCCGGCGTCGGCCGGTCTCACCACGCCGCCGGTCGGCCTCACACCGCCTTCACCCCGTTTCGCGCACGCCTTCGCGCAGCAATTCAGGCTGAGACGGGCCTCGACACCCGCAGCGGCGCCAATTTCGCCCTCTCAGCCTGAGTTGGCGCACAGGAGGCCGAGTTGGTGCACAGACGGCGACAGCGTGGCACGGTGATCTCATGACCTCCCCGCTCGAGCAGCTGCTGGCGCGTCACGTCTCGACCGGCACCGTTCCCGGAGCCGTCGCCGTCGTTGTCGCACCGGGTGCCGACCCCGCACCGCTCGCCGTGGGTGCGTCCGCGCTCGGCGGACCGGACCTCGACGTCGACGCGATCTTCCGCATCCAGTCCATGACCAAACCCGTCACCACCGTCGCGGCGCTGCGGCTGGTCGATCGTGGGCTCATCAAGCTCGACGACCCCGTGGCGCGATGGCTGCCGGAGCTCGCCGACCCGGTCGTGCTGTCGCATCCGGACGCGCCGCTCGACGACACGCGGCCATCGCCCCGGCCGATCACCGTGCGCCACTTGCTCACCAACACCAGCGGATACGGCATGATGACGACCGATTCCCCTCTCGCCCAGGCCATGGTCGAGACAGGACTCGAGGCAGGTCCGCAGCCGAGCGGCCTCGGGGCCGACGAGTGGCTGGCAAGGGCGGCGAGCCTTCCGCTCGCCTTCGCCCCGGGTGAGGGATGGCGCTACCACCACTCCTTCGGCATTCTCGGCGTCCTCATCTCCCGCGTGGTCGGCCGCTCCACGCCCGACCATCTGCGTGACGACCTCCTCGTCCCGCTCGGCATGGTCGACACCGGATTCTGGACCCCGTCAGCATCCGCGCACCGACTGCCGGCGACCTACCGACGCGACGGCGACGTGCTGGTCGAGAGCGAACCCGCCGGTGGCGGGTTCTACGCCGGACCTCCCGCCCACGACGTCAGCCACGAAGAGCTCGTGTCCACCGTCGCGGACTACGCCCGCTTTCTCCGCGCACTCAGCCACGGAGCCGAGGTCGGTGACGGGCCGCTGGTTTCGGCGGAGCTGCTGAAGCTGATGACATCCGATCGTATCCCGGGCGCACTCAAGCGGCCGGACAGCTTCTTCCCCGGCTTCTGGGACCAGATGGGGTGGGGCTTCGGCGTCGGCGTGCAGACCGGCGGCGACCACGCCGGTCGGTTCGGCTGGTCGGGCGGCCTCGGCACCGACTTCTTCGTCGACCCCGACGGCACGATCGGCATCCTGCTGGCGCAGGTCGACCTCGACGATCAGGTGATGGCAATGTTCAACGAGTTCCAGCAGCTGGTTCCGCCTCACTGACCCGTCGCCCCGAGGCGTCGCCGCCTCCGTCCTTCGACCCTTCCGCCGGACCTAAGTCAGGCTGGGACGGTGTTGGGATGCCGCTGCGGCACCGAATCCGCCCGCACAGCCTGAGTTGGTGCATGAGAGGTCGCCGCACCGGGCGCGACGGCTCTGGAGGAGCCGGAACCAACCCCGCGACCCGATCCCCGTTTGGTCGCACCCGCCCACGTGAACAGTTGCCTCCCGCCGTCCGTGTCCACCGGCGGCGTCCGGATGGTATCCGAACCGCCCCGTGCCGGAACTCAGGCTGGGACGGCCTCTGGACGCCGCCACGGCACCGAATCCGCCGTCTCAGCCTGAGTTGGTGCACCGGGGGAGCGGCCTGACCGGATGGGCAGCGACCTCACCGGCACCGGGGCAGCGCCCTGACCGGACGGGCAGCAGCCTGACCGGCACCCGTCAGGACGCTGGTCACTCCGCGGCGGTTCCGCGGGAGCGGCGGCGCACGAGCACGACTCCGCCCGCGATGCCGGCCAGCGCGAGAACGCCGATCACCCACGCGGCCGTCGCGTCTCCTCCGGTCACCGGCAGATCCGCCACGGTGAACTCGGCCCATCCAACGAGTTCGCCGTCGGCGTCGAGCATTGCGAGACGGTGCTCGCCGGCGTCGAGGCCTGCGGGGAGCGTGAGGGTGGCGCCTCCGTCAGCGTCGGCGAGCGCCCAGCCGAGAGGCTGCGGCTCGGAGTAGACGTATCCGAAGTGCCATTCGTCCGCGGCCAGACCGCCGACCGTCACGTCGCGGCCCGCGACGGAGACGGTGATGACGTCGCGGAACACGAGCGGCAGATCGTCACCGTCAACGGTCGGAGCAGCCGGCACGAAGCCCGGTCGCCCGTCGGTCCCAGGCTCTTCCGTGCCCGGCTCCTCCGTCCCGGGCTCCTCCGTCTCAGGCTGTTCCGCGCCAGGCTCCTCGGTCCCAGGCTCCTCCGTGCCCGGCTGCTCCGTCTCAGGCTCTCCCGCGCCAGGCTCCTCGGTCCCAGGCTCCCCCGTGCCCGGCTCTTCCGTGCCGGGCTCCTCCGTCCCCGGCTCCTCGGGCTGCTCGAGTGCGGCGAGCGCCTCGCGCAGCGCGTCGTGCGCGGCGGTGTACGTCTCGTAGCTCGACCCTCCGGCGACGGCGCGTGCCTGCGCCAGAGCGTCGTCGAGGCGGCCGAGCGACTCGTCGGTGTACGGGGAGCGGTCCACGGCCTCCGCCTCGGCGATGAGCACCGGCAGAGCGCGGATGACCTTCCACTCGAGCTGCCCCTGCGCCGCCTGCAGCACGCGGAGCGCCTCGTCGACCTCGGCCTGGGTCGCCGCCTCGTCGCCCAGCACGGCCTCCGCCTCGGCGACGGCCCGTTCCAACACGGCGAAGTCGATCGCGAGGAACCGCTCCTCCTGAGCGACGAGCTCGGATGTCGACGACACGGCCGTCTGCAGCTCGTCGCGATTCACCGGCTGCGGCGTCTGCTCGTCCGGCGCGAACTCCCACCAGTCGAAGTTCGCCACGTACTGATAGGCCTGCCCCGGGACAGGGTCGGAGTGCATCACGACGATGAGCGTGTGGCGTCCCGACACCTCGCGTTCGAGGTCCACGGTGGTGGTGACGTAGTTCCCCCAGCCCCCGGTCTTCGGAAGCGCGACGCTCGCGACCCGGTTCTCCTCGGTCTGCTCGTCGAGGTAGAACTCCAGGCGCGGGTTCGCCCCGACGCGCTCGTCGCGAGTGGATGTGCGCACGGTCAGCGTCGTGAGCGGGCCGGTGCCGAAGGCGACGTCGTCGTAGACCAGTTCGCCGCCGTCGTACGTCCCGCCGACGTTGCCCGACGGACTCGTGCCCTCGGCCACGAGCGAGCCGCCGCTCGACGAGGTGAACTCCTCCGCCTCGACGCGTGTCGGAAGAACCGGCGCGTCGTCGTCGGCCTGCAGCAGCGTCACACGGTCGAGGCTGATGGTGCCCGGGTCGAGCCGCAGGCTCACGGTGGGTGCCCAGTCGGCACGCTCGTCGACGCTCAGCACGGCGTCGAGCGAACCGCTGCGCAGCTCGGACCAGGTGCCGTTCCGCTCCACCCACGAGGTGATCCGGCCGTCGTCGACGACCGTCGCGAAGCGGTCGCCCGGCTCCCACGAGACGCCGCCCTGGATGCCCGCGCCGACATCCCGTCCGCTACCGTCCACGACGACGTCGAACCCGGTCTCGGAGCGGGTGTTGTTGAACCAGCTGTGCGCGCGGTTGCCGACCCCATCGGTCAGTCCGATGAACAGGCTGTCCTCCGCCGAACCCGTGCCGGCGAAGGCGCGCGGCTCGACCACGAGCGCGAAGGGCTCGCTCGTCTCGGCCGGAAGGGCGAGGTGCGTCCAGCGGCGACCGTCGGTGGATATGGCCTCCAGCACGCCCTCTTCGGCATCGACCGCGAGGTCGGCGGCCGGCTCCGATGCGTCGCCGTAGGCGGTGTACTCCGCCAGTCGATCGACCGAGAAGTCGTCGTCGAAGGCGACATCGGCGTAGGCGACGCCGTCGAGCACGACCCGGTCGGTCGCCGGGGAGATCCGCAGGTCGTCCGCAGCGCGTTCCAGCCGGTCCAGCGCGGCGCGAAGCGCGTCGTCGCCCGCCGAGTCCTCGGCGAGCAGGGACCGGGCAGCCTCTCGCGCCTCGTCGAACGCGGCGAACGAGGCCGTCGAGTAGGCACCCCGCACCACCAGGTCGGCATCGGCGAGCGCCTCGGTCAGCTGACGGCGCCACTCCTGATCGATTGCGAGAGTGAGCGTTCCGAGCCCCGAGACGCCGTCACCGCGCAGCGCGGCTGCGGCCGCTCCTTCGAGGGCGGCGTCGGTGAAGGCGAGCGCGAAGGCGGCCGTGGCGGCATCCCCCATCGACCCGGTCAGGCGCAGGTCGGCCGTCGCGGCACCGGTCTTGACGAACGCGGCGGCGACGCCGGCCGGCAGCCCCGGCACGGTCACGAGACCGTCGGCGACGAGGTCGCGACCGTCGGCGCCGGCGAAGGTCGCACCGCGCAGGGTGAGCCCGACCGTGGCGTCGACGGTGCCGTCGGCGGCGGCGAGCACCGTGGTGCGATCGACCGCGAGGGATGCGCCGGTGAAGGTCACCTTGAACACGAACTCCTGCGCGCCGGTCGACGGCGTGCGGCTGAACGCGGCGTCGGTCACCTGCACGACGAGGTCGTCGATGCTGTCGAACTCCGTCGAGGCCGTCGCGTTGCCGGTGAGGATGAGATCCACCGAGCGGTCACCGGTGCGCTCCGCCCGCAGCGTGAGGCCGTCCGGAACTCCGGAGGCGGTGATCGCCCCGCTCGCGGCGAGATCGTCACCGTTCCGCCCGGCGAACGTGCCGTTGGTGATGGTCAGCGCCACCGTGTTCTCGATCGACCCGTCGCCGGCGGTGGAGCGGAACTCGCGCTCGGAGACCACGACGGCGCCGGTCGGGTTGTAGACCGAGCTCGGGAGGGTGTCGCTCAGCGACGCGGGAGCCACTCCGTCGGCCGCCCAGTCCGAGGCGGTGTCGCCCATCGTGAAGGCCAGCGATCCGCCCCCGGTGAGCTGGTCGTAGGTGACCCACGTGCGGTCGAAGCTCTCGCCGTTGAGGGTCGCCGACTGGATGTAGTAGTCGTCGGGCGAGACACCGTCGGCGGAGATGTCGAACGTGCGACCCGATTCGTAGGAGATCCGCACGTTCTCGAAGAACGGCGTGCCGATCTGGTACTCGTCCGACCCGGCGGCGACGGGGAACAGTCCCATCGCGGCGGCGACGAACATCGATGACATGGTTCCGGTGTCGTTGTCCATCGTCGGCAGGAACCCCTGCGGCGAGTTGCTGTAGACCGACGTCTTCACGGGCGGGGTGAACTCGCCGCCGTTGGTCGGCGCCTCGTGCGTCGAGCCGGTGGCGATGTAGCGGTTCCAAGTCTCGTCGGTGTAGATGCTGCGCACCCAGTGCTGGGTCTGCGCGGGCGAGCCGACGTAGTTGAACAGATAGGGCGCCTGCAGATCGATCTCGTTGGCGTTGGCGTGCAGCATCCGGGAGCCGTCGTCGGGAGCGTGCTCGCCGAACATGAAGCTCAGCGCCTCGAGGGTGGTCTCGGCGCCTCCCATCTTCTCGATCATCCCGCCCATGTCGGGGGCGACGTACCAGTTGTACTGCCACAGCGTGCCCTGGTACACGTTGCCGGCCTCGAAGCGCTCGGGGTTCACATCCGCCCACACGCCGGCCGCGTTCTTGGGGAAGACCAGACCAGTCGTCGTGCCATCGGCGAGGGTGACCGCGTCGCTCTTGTACAGGTTCGTCCAGTTCGCCGCGCGCAGCCGGTAGGCGTCGGCTTCGGCGGTCTTGCCGAGCGCGTCGGCGATCGTCGCGAGCGCCCAGTCGTCATACGCGGTGCCGAGGGTGTCGTCGACCTCGTTCGCGATGTAGCCGCGCTGCACGTTGCCGGCGTCGGCGTATCCACCCTGCGACTGCGAGACCAGGGCGGGCCATGCCGCCTCGAGGCCTCTCAGCTGCGCGCCCTTGGCCACGGCGTCGGCGACGACGACCGCGGCGCGCTCGAAGCGCACGGTCGGCACCGAGTGCACCTGGTTCGACAGCGACCCGCTGCCGGTGTTCGCAAAGCTCGCATAGAGGTCGACGATGGACTGCGCCATGTCGCGGAAGACCTCGGGGTAGCCGATCGCGAGCACTTCGTACTTGCGGAAGTCGTCCCAGAATCCCCAGCCGTCGTAGTGGATGTAGCCGTCGGCGGCGTAGATCTCGCCGTCGAGGCCGCGGTAGGTGCCGCTCGTGCTGGTGGCGTTCACCGGGGCGCCGAACATGCGGTAGAGGTGCGTGTAGAACAGCTGCTGCAGGTCGCCGTCGGGGTCGCTCGTGGTGGATGCGGTGACCGCGAGACGGCCGAGGATGGCGTTCCAGTCGGCGTGGGTGTCGGCGCGGACCTCCTCGAAGGTGCGTTCGCCCATCTCGACGCCGAGGTCGGTGCGCGCCTGTGCGGCGCTGATGGGGGAGATGGCGACCTCGAGTCCGACCTGCTCACCGGCATCCACGTCGAACTCGAGCACGGCGCCGAGGTCGGTGCCGGTGCGGGTCGCCGTGGTGTCGAGCGCCCCCGAGGACCCCCACGTGCGCAGCGAGCTGACCGGGACGGTCGACTCCGCGTAGTAGTACATGCGGTAGTCGTAGCCGTTGAAGTGACCGGTGAACTCGCCCGACAGTGCGGCGCGACCGTCCGACAGGGTCGAGGTCGTCAGGGAGGCGTCGCGGCGACTGGTGAAGTTGTTTCGCAGGTCCACGACGACGGATGCGGTTCCCGCCTCGGGGAAGGTGAACCGGTCCTGTCCGGTGCGCACGTCGACGGTCGCCTCGGCGAGGATCGCGCCGCGCGAGGTCTGCAGGTCGACGCCGTAGTAGCCGGGCTCGGCCTCCTCGGCGTCGTGGCTGTAGGTCTTCGCGTACGTGCCCGACGAAGGACGCGCGGAGTAGGTCTCGTAGGTGGGCACGACCAGCAGGTCACCGCCGCCGCCGGAACCGCCGACGCCGTTGAGGTTCGTGTGCGTGAAGCCGGCGATCTGGTCCTCGGCGTAGTCGTATCCGCTGTGCGACCGCCCCGGCGTGGTCATGGGGTTGATCTTGATGATCGAGTTCGGAGCCTCGGCGCCGGGCAGGTCCTGGCCGAAGTCGTCTTCGGTCGACACGAAGGTGTTCACCAGCGCCGCGAAGTCGGTTCCCTCGGTCGGTGCGGCTGCGGATGCGACCGGCGCGGCCACCGCGGGCGCAACGGCCGCCCCGAAGACGGCATTCCCGACCAGAGCGGCGCCGACGAGCGCTGCGAGAACGCCGGAGGAGAGGGAGCGGAGGGAACGGGATGTGTGCGACATGCGCGGAAGGCTCCAGGGCAGGGGGATGCGGGGCTCGGGAAGGGGGATGCGTGAGGCTCGGGAGGGGATGCGGGGGCGAGGCGCGGGGTGGTGCGGGAAGGGGCGGGGAGGCGCCCGTGCATCGGGGACCGGGCGGTGCGGGCCCGGTCCCCGATGCAGCCGGCGTCAGCGCGAGGCGGCTGCGCGGCGTCGTGCGATCAGCAGCGCCCCGCCGGCGGCGAGCAGGAGCGCGCCGAGGGTGGCGAAGCCCCATCCCGCTGCGAGGTCGCCACCGGTAGCGGCGAGTCCGCCGCTTGCGGGTGCGGCGTCGGCGGCGAGCGTGATCTCCGTCCAGCCGACGATCATGCCGTCGGCGTCGAGAACCACGATGCGGTGCGTGCCGGCCTCGAGCGAGTCGGGCAGCGTCACCGTTGCGGTGCCGGTCGCCGACACGTCCATCCAGCCCAGCGCCGTCGGCGTGGAGTAGACGTAGCCGAAGTGCCACTCGTTCGCGGCGAGACCGCTGAGCGAGACGGTGCGACCGTCGAGCGTGGCGGTGATCACGTCTTCGAGCGAGGCCGGCAGGTCGGCGCCGTCGGTCACGGGCGCGCTGGGCGTGAAGTCGGGCTGCTCGGTGCCCGGCTCCTCGGTGCCCGGCTCCTCAGTGCCCGGCTCCTCAGTGCCCGGCTCCTCAGTGTCGGCGACCACGGTGACGGTGCGCGTGGCGACCGTCTCGTTGCCGCGGGCGTCGGAGACGGTGTAGGTCAGCGTGTAGCTGCCGGCGGTCGCGGTGTCGACCGCGCCGTCCACCGAGATCTCGTCGGTGAGGTCGCCGTCGACGTTGTCGCTGGCCGACACACCCGCGAGGGCGTCGAACTCGTCGCCGACGGTGATCTCCGCGTCATCCGGAACGGTGAGCTCCGGTGCGGCATCCTTCGTGAGCACGACCTCGTCGACGACGCTGTTGACCGGCATCGCCGAGCCGTTGGCCTGGCTGCGCAGGGTCCGCAGGGTCATCTCGTCGTCGGTGACCTCGATCACCGAGTAGTTGCGCACCTTCTCCTGGTTGATCACCGAAGCGAACCAGGCGTCCGGGGCCTGCGTGTCGTAGTACTTCGAGCCGCTGGCGGAGTTGGCGGTGACGTACAGCACCTCGCCGTCCTTCGCCTCGATCATCGACTGACC
This sequence comes from Microbacterium luteum, assembly GCF_015277875.1. Lineage (NCBI taxonomy): Bacteria > Bacillati > Actinomycetota > Actinomycetes > Micrococcales > Microbacteriaceae > Microbacterium > Microbacterium luteum. The sequence continues at coordinate 3,329,664 of NZ_CP063814.1, forward strand.
GGCGACCTCTGCCGCGTCGGCGAGCTCGCCGTCCTTGACCAGGTAACTGCGGGTGTAGTTGTGGTCGTGGCCCATGAGCACCACGTCGAACCCGAGATCCGAGATCGTCGACGGCATCTGCGCGCGACGGTCTTCGATGTCGCCGTCGTCGTAGTGCGATGCGACCGAGTAGATCGAGTGGTGGAAGGCGAGCACGCGCCAGGTGGCGTTCTCTCCCTGCTCGGCGATGACCTTCTCCATGAACGCGTTGTGCGAGTCGTAGTCGCGACTGTTGGAGTTGATGTTGATGAACAGCACATCCTTGTAGATGAACCAGTAGTCGCCACCCGACGTGGTGAGCCCACCGGCACCGGCCGTGAGGTCTTCGTTGGGCAGGTTGAAGTGCTGCTCGTAGGCCTTCGAACCGACGTCGTGGTTGCCGTTGGTCGCGACGAACGGGATGCTCTGCATCTGCTCCGGCGCGAGGAACAGCTCGTACTGCTGCTCGTTCGGCGCCGTCTCCACCTGGTCACCGGCCGAGAACAGCAGCTCGGCGTCGGGGTAGCTCTGCGTTGCGATGTCGAGCGTGTCGGCCCAGCCGGCGGCGTCGCTGGTCACGTTGCCGGAGGCACCGAGCTGCGGGTCGCCGAAGAACAGGAACGAGAAGTCGCCGTCGAAGTCCTGGGTGCGGAAGGTGTATACATCCGACCAGCCCTTCTCGTCGCTGCCGACGCGGTAGGCGTACTCGGTGTTCTCGGCGAGGCCGGTGAACGAGGCGTCGCGGAAGTACTCGCCGCTCGAGGTGCCGCCGGTCTTGGAGGTCTCGATGGTCGTCGCGGATGCGGAGAAGGTGTCGCCGTCGACGTCGGCCGCGGGTGCGATCTGCGCCACCTGCTCCGTGTCGATGTCGCTGTACCAGGAGATGTTGCGCTCGGATTCGGTCGCTCCGACGCCGAGCACCACGTCGGTGATCGTCGCCTCGTCGGGTTCCGGCACGGTCACGGTCGGCACGAGCGAGGTCACGTCGAGGTAGATGTCGCTGCTGGACTCGCGGTCCTGGTAGAGCGCGACGGCGATGGTGTTCTCGCCCGCCTCGAGGGCCTCCGCCGGAATGGTGAAGGTGCTCGTGAGGGGGTTGCCGTTGCTGGCGCCCGCGTAGGTGAGGTTCTGGTTCGCGGCGGTCTCGACGCGGTCGTCGACGAATCCGGCGACCTTCTCACCGTTCACGTAGACGCGCACGGCGTCGTCGTAGGTGATGGTGCCCTCGAGGCCGTCGAGCTGCGCGAGCTGCTCAGCGGAGATCTCGATCTCGTTGCGGAAGTGGTAGGTCGGGATCGTGTCCGACGAACCGGTCTGCGCGTACTGCACAAGGGTGTCGGCGACGAAGCCGCCACCGAGGTCGGCCGCGCCGCGCTTGGAGCCGAACGAGCCGGCCGCCTGCTTCCAGGCGGAGTCGTCGAAGTCGGCGGTGGTCCACGAGAGCGATCCGTCACCCGACGGGTCGGTGCCGTCGTCGGAGTAGCGCCACTCGTCGTCGGTGGTGAGGTAGCTGTCGGGCAACGCCTCGGGACCGAACTCGAAGTAGTCGAAGTTGCCGACGTAGGGGTGGCCCGAGTCGGTGTCGGCATCCATCGTCACGATGAGCTTGTGATCACCCGAGACGGCCATCGGCAGGTCGACGGTCGTCGTGCCGTAGGCGTTCCAGTTGTCGCCGGTCACGGGGAGGGGAACGGTGACGAGTTCGCTGCCGGCACTCGTGTCGTCAAGGGAGAAGGTCAGCGACGCGTTCTGACCGACGCGGCCGGAGTTGTTCACGTAGCGAACGGTCAGCGTCGACAGCGGGGCCGCTCCGAGCGAGACCGTGTCGAAGACGATCTCACCGCCGGGCCAGGTGCCGCCGACGTTGCCGAGCGACTGACCCGTGGCGTCGGTGCTCGACTCCTTCTTGAGACCGCCGCCGTTGTCGGTGGAGTAGTCCTCCGCCTGGATGCGCACGGGCTCGACGCCGATGCCGGTGACCGCGGCGGTCACGGCCGTCTGCGTCGCGGGGGCAGCCGCCGCGGGCAGAGCCGTCGCGGCGAACGACGCCGCGGTGAGGGAGCAGAGGGCCACGCCGGCGGCGTAGCGCCGCCAGACGCGGCTCGTGCGCGGGTTTCCGGCCGGGGCCGGGAGAGCGTCATGAGAGAGCAAGGAAGGTCACACCAATCTTGGGCAGGGGAAACGGGATGGAACACAACCGAAAGGGGGATGTGCGCGATGCGCCCGCCCCACGTTCGTCGCGTCGGGTGACCCGGGCGGGGACGAAAGATGAACGGCCGGTATCGATTGCGCGGCTTGCTGGGAACGCTCCTACGGGCTTGACAGATGGAGGACGACCCCGGTGACGCCGTCGCGGATGGATGCCATCCCCGACGCGGTTGCGCGCTCGGCGACCTCGACGGTCGCGGACTCCGAGGACAGGTCGGCGTCGGGGGCGGCCGCCGATCCGCGAGATGTCGCGCCCTCCCAGATGACGGCGGTCACGTTCTGCGTCGGCTCCGCCAGCTGTGCCCCGATCAAGAGGAACTGCTGGTCGAGCATCTGGGCGGTGTCGTATGAGAACGTGTCGACCACATCCGCCCCCACACCCACGACGAGGTCGGGCTGGTCCGCGGTCGCGTCGCTCAACGCCTGGGCGACGTCGCTCTCCGCCGTCGACGCCGCGTCGTAGGTCTGGATGCTCGCGCCGGCGTCATCCGCGAGGGCGAGCACACCCTGAAGCAGCCTGTCTGCTTCAGCGGTCGGCGGGTGGACCACGGCGATGCGGTACCCGGTCATCGCCGGTGCCGTGCCGGGCGGTGTCGCCTCGATGGTTCGGCCAGGCTCCGGGACGACGGTGCTCGCGCCGGCCGGCTCGGCGGCGGGAGCTGCGTCGGGATCCGCTGCAGCGCACCCGCACAGCGCGAGCGCCCCGGCGAGGGCGAGGACGCCGCAATGGATCATCGCGGCGCGAGGGAACATCACCGCGTCAGTAGACCCTGGTTCGGGGCCGAGGAGCTGACGCGAGGGTTACGGGCGGATGAACGGTGGCCGTTCACCGTTCATCCGCCTTCGCCTCGACGCACGCGGGAAGTTGCCGTCTCCCGCGTGCGTGAGCGCAGTCAGCTCTGTGTTCTGTTGCGGCGTCGCGCGGTCAGGAGGGCAAGTGCTCCCGTGATCAGGAGTGCTCCTGCGATCCCGGCGAGAGGCCACGGCGTTTCGGATCCGGTCGCGGCAAGGCTCGTCGTGGGCGGGGTGGAGTCGTCAGCGCCCGCGTCGGGCATGGCGGGGCTGCTTGCGCTTGGTTCAGGGGTTGGGCTCCCCGTGGGCACCGGTTCGGGCGCCGGCTCCTCGGAGTCACGCAAGACGGTGAGGAGCGCCTGACTGGTTGCGGTCTCTCCCGCGCCGTTGCTGAACACCGCCCGCACCGCAGTGCCGCTCTCATCCTGCGTGACCGCGCTCAATGTGAGCGTTGTGGAGGTCGCTCCTTCGATGGGCTGGAAGACGGCGTCTTCGAAGGTCAGCTCGTACCACTGCACCTCCAGGTACCGGGACGCATCAGCCGTGAACGTCGCATCCTGCCCCGCCGGAACCTGCTGGTCCACCGGCTGACTCGTGATCTCCGGCGCACTCCCCACCTCCGGGCCTGGCGTGGGTTCGTCGGTGCTGGGCAGCACGGTGAGGAGCGCCGCCCGGGTCGCGGTCTCACCCGGACCGTTGGCGAACACGGCGCGGACCGCTGTGCCGCTTTGATCCCGGGTGACCGCACTCAACGTGAGGGTCGGGGAGGTTGCCCCTTCGATGGGCTGGAAGATCGCGTCTTCGGAAGTCAGCTCGTACCACTGCACCTCCAGATACCGGTTCGCGCTGGCCGTGAACGTCGCATCCTGCCCCGCCGGAACCTGCTGATCCACCGGCTGGCTCGTGATCTCCGGCGCTCCCCCCACGTCCGGACCAGGCGTGGCGTCCTGGGTCGTGACGGTGGATGGATTGGCCGGCGCACGGGTGCCAGCGACGGCGACCGACGGCACGGCCAGGGCAGCCGACGTCAGGGCGAGCACACCTGCGATCGCGCCGAGCGCACGTGCTGTGCGGGATGTGTTCGCACGAGTGCGCGTGGGTCGTGTGGCCATGGGTTTCCTCCGAACGACAACGAAACAGCAGGACGAGGGCGCCGCGTCAGCCAGACCACATCACCCGATCGGCCCAGTCGCACGCGATCCCCACGAACAACACGCAGGAGACCCAGCGAGTTGAGGCGCGGAGGCACCGACTCCGCGCCCACCCTATGCACGACGACAGAGCCGTCTCGTCGTGCGATACCCGCGGAGGCTCCCGAGGCTGCATGAACCGTTCGACCGGTCGACGCTCACAAGCGGTGCTCCCGCGCCTGCTTCCGCGGAAATCCGGGACTCGTCGGCTCTGGCGCCACCCTTCGATGCCCCTCCCGAGATTCGCGCAGATTCATCGATCGACCCTCACCCTGACACGGGGGTGAGGGTCACCCCCGTCACCATCGACACTCGGCGGCTCTGAACCGCTACGCCTGGCGGCTCGCACGGCCTCGACGGCGGCCGAGGGGGACCCCCCGGAACGCCGGGCCGTGTCCCGGGCGCACCCGATCCGCGTCCAGCCCCGCCAGGCCTCGGCCCGCCTCCCCGGGGTCAGTCGGCCTGGGCGTAGCCGAGCGCCGCCGCCACCCCCGCCAGGCCTCGGCCCGCCTCCCCGGGGTCAGTCGGCCTGGGCGTAGCCGAGCGCCGCCGCCACCCCCGCGTTGACGACCTCGCCGCCACGCACGTTGAGGCCCTTCGCCAGTGACGGGTCGGCTGCGGCCGCGGCATCCCACCCCCGGTCGGCGAGCGCTGTGACGTATGGGAGCGTGGCGTTGGTGAGTGCGCGGGTCGAGGTCTCCGGGACCGCGCCCGGCATGTTGGCGACGCAGTAGTAGAGCGCGTCGTGCACGGGGAACGTCGGTGCGTCGTGGGTGGTGGCGTGCGACCCCTCGAAGCAGCCACCCTGGTCGATCGCGATGTCGACGAGCAGAGACCCGGGCTTCATGCCCGCGACCATGTCGTCTGTCACGAGCTTGGGGGCCGCGGCGCCCGGGATCAGAACCGACCCGATCACGAGGTCGGCGCTCTGGAGGGCCTCGGCGATCGCGTAGCGGGTGGACGCACCGGTCTGCAGTGCGTTGCCGTAGCGGTGCTCGAGCTCGCGCAGTCGCGCCAGGTTGACGTCGAGAACGGTGACCTGCGCACCGAGGCCGATCGCATTCGCGGCGGCGTGCTCGCCGGCCACTCCGCCACCGATCACGACCACCTGCGCGCGCCGGGTGCCGGCGACTCCACCGAGCAGCATCCCGCGGCCACCCTGTGCGCTCATGAGGTGGTACGAGCCGACGGCGATCGACAGCCGCCCGGCGACCTCGCTCATGGGTGTCAGCAACGGCAGCGAGCGGTCGGGCAGCTGAACCGTCTCGTAGGCGATGGCCGTGGCACCGGATGCGACGATCGCATCGGTGAGCGGGCGATCGGCGGCGAGGTGCAGATACGTGAACAGGGTCAGGTCGGGCCGGAGATGGGCATACTCGGCGGCGATCGGCTCTTTCACCTTCACCAGCAGGTCGGCGCCATCCCAGACCTCGGCGGGGTCCGGCACGATCACGGCGCCGGCGGCGGCATAGTCCTCGTCGTCGATGCGCGAGCCCGCCCCCGCACCGGCCTGCACGAGCACCTCGTGCCCGCGGCGGGCGAGCTCGTCGACGCCGGCCGGGGTGATCGCGACGCGGTTCTCGTTGTTCTTGATCTCCGTGGGGATGCCGATGCGCATGTCGTTACTCCTGAGTGACGAGGAAAGGACGGCCGTACTCTTCGATGATCGCCGGATGTTCGTTACAGTGGGATTTCCTCCGAAGATACTTCCGCGATGCGTGACCGAATGACCGCACGGGCGGCACGAAGAGCACATCGGTGACCGTGCGACGAAAGCATCTTCGCAGGCTCCGACGAAAGGATCGGATATGCCCGGGCCGCAGCGTGACATCCGCGTGAAAGAGGTCGCCGACCTCGACGCCGTCGACAGGCAGATCATCGCGATCCTGTCCCGCGACGGCCGCACCACCAACGCCGACCTCGCCGCGTCGCTGGGCGTCGCCCCGTCGACGGCTCACACCCGGATGCGCTCCCTCGTCGATCGCGGCATCATCACCGGCTTCCACGCCAGCGTGGATCACCAGCGACTCGGCCGAGGTCTGCAGGCCATGATCGGGGTGGCGCTGCGCCCGGGCGCCCGCCACGACAGCATCGTGGCGTTCGCCGACGAGGTGCGCAAGCTGCCGCAGGTCGTCCAGTTGTTCTTCGTCGGCGGCGTCGACGACTTCATGGTGCACATCGCCGTCGCGGACGCCTCGGAAGTGCGCGAGTTCGTCGTTGAGCACCTGTCCGCGCAGCAGTCGGTCGCCACGACCCGCACGAGCATCGTCTTCGAATACCACCGCAACGCCGTTGCGGCATCCTTCCGCTGAGACCTCGCGACCGAGGAGTCGCGTCGCCGAGCGAGGGATGCGTCAGGCGGCGGCGAGCGCGAGGCCGAGGGCGTGACCGGAGCTCCACGCGGTGCGGACGGCCGGGCTGTCGCCCCACGCGTCGCCGCATGCGGACAGGCCGGGACCGCGGAAGTACGACGCACCGGCCGTCTGAGCGGGTCGGGCGAACCTCCAGCGGTGGGCGAAGGTCTCTTCGGGCTCGGTGTGGATGCCCAGCAGGTGCCGGGTGGCGGCGACGACAGCGGGGACCGCGGTCGCCGGCTCGTCGAGATGCTGCCGCGCACGCTGTGCCGTCGTATGCACCACGAGCACGGGCGCCGCGTCGCCCCGGCGGTCGCCGTCGTCGGCGATGAAGGACACGTCGGGGTGCTCGTCGACGAACGCGCCGTGCAGGTCCCCCGGCCACTGCCGGCGGTCCCATCGCAGGGCGACGGCGATGACCGGCTCCCACTCCAGGTCGGCGCCGGGTGCGGCGCCGGTGAGGCGGGCCGCCTGCGGGCCGGGCATGGCGAGCACGACCTCACCGGCATCCTGCCAGTCGACGCGGTAGGGCTCGACACGTTCGATCGTGCGGTCCAGGTGCACATCCAGGCCGTCCGCAAGGTCAGCCGCGAGCGATCGCAGACCTCGCGGCGCGGCCCAGCGGATCGGCCCGGGCTTCTGCGTCTGCGACCCGTCGGCGCCGATCACGACGAACGTGTCGGTCCACGGGCGCGCAAGTCCACGTTCCTGCCACCCGGCGACGACCGCTTCGAAGGGCGCAGAGTCGCCGACGACGAAGTACGACGCGCCGTGGTCGACGGGGCGCCCCCAGAGCGTGCGGCTCGCCAGGCGGCCGCCGACGCGGCGCCCCCGGTCGAGAACCCGCACCGAGAGTCCCGCGGCGGTTGCCGCCCGTGCGCACGCGAGACCCGAGATCCCCCCACCGATGACGGTCACATCCGCTGCCATACGCCCATCCTTCCGTGTGCTGATCTAACGAGGCGCGGCACGATCAGCGCGACAGCGGACGGAGCTGGTCTTCTGCGACCGGGAACGCCACGGGGTAGGAGACCTGGGTGACGGATCCAAGTGACAGGATGAGGGCGATGGCCAGCGAGCAGGGACGACGCATCGTCCGCCGCAGAACCCGACGCCAGGTGATCACCTGGACGACTGTCGCGGCGACGATCTCCCTCCTCGCTGCGGCGCTCCCCTATCTCGAGATTCGCGGAGTGGCCGCCATTCCGGTGCTTCAAGCGCTCGTTCCGCTCGGAGCTGTGGCCCTGCTGGTGTTCGCGTTGACGTCGATGGTCTTTCGACTGTGGGCGGCCGCGTTGGTCTTCGTCATCGGCGCCGGGATCAGCGGCATCCCGACCCTCACCCCGATTCGCGAGGGAGAGGTGTGCGAGGCCGGAACTCCCCTGACCGTGTTGTCCTTCAACGCGAAGCTCTCGGGCGCCGATCCTGCCGCGCTGTCCGAGCTCATCCGCACCGGTCGACCGGATGCCGTCGTCCTGCTCGAGACGAATGAAACGCTCATCGACGCGGTGCGCATCCAGAACGACCTGGCCGACGCGTTGCCCTACCGAACCCGCGAGGTCACCCAGGGCCAGGCGAGCGGAAGTGTGATCCTCTCTGCCCACCCGCTGTCGCTGGAGGAGAACGTCCCCGGGAGTGAGTTCGACCAGGTCAGCGCCGTGGCGACGATGCCGGGAGACGTCGACGTGAGGTTGGCCGCGGCGCATCCGCCGCCACCGGTCTGGCAACCGAACGGCTGGCTCAGTGGTCTCGACGACATGGCCGCGTGGGTGGATCAGACCTCCGACGACCGACTCATCGTCGCCGGTGATTTCAACGCCTCGTTCGCTCATCCGGCGCTTCGTCGCCTGGCGTCGGAACTTCGCACCGGCGCCGAAGCGGCCGGTCCCATTCCCTGGCCCACCTGGCCGGAGGGGAGATTGGTGCCGGCGTTCACGGCGATCGACCACGTCTTCGCGAGGGATGCCGCACCTACCGACTGGCACAGTTACGCCGTCGACGGCAGCGACCATCGCGCTGTCGTCGCTCGGTGGACTCTCTGCGCGTGACGCGCGACCACGGGGGCAGACGCCGTTAGCGGCTCTCGATAGCGAGGCGCCCCGCAAGCAGCACGTAGGTCGCCGCGAACGTGCGCCGCAACCAGGCGACCACTCTCGGCCGCGTGATCACGTGCGTGCGAACCGACGCGGCGAACGCACCGTAGAGCCCGAAGACGATGAAGGTCACCGCCATGAAGATCAGGCTCAGTCCGACCATGTGCCAGGTGGCGTCCGCGCGGGCCGGAACGAACTGGGGGAGGAAGGCGAAGAAGAAGATCGTCAGCTTCGGGTTGAGCAGGTTGATGAGCACAGCGGTGCGGATGACGCGCCACGACGACACCGGGGCGGCGTTCACATCCGGGTCGATCGTCGAGGTGTCGCGCAGGGTGCGCCAGGCCAGATAGAGCAGGTACGCGACACCGAGCCACTTGATGGCCTCGAAGGCGACGGCGGATGCGTGCAACAAGACCGCGAGGCCGGTGATCGCGGCAATGAGGTGAGGGATGACGCCGAGTGTGCACCCGAAGGCCGCCACGATGCCGGCGCGGACACCCCGCGACAGGCCCGCGGCGACGGTGTAGACGGCGCCGGTGCCAGGGGTAGCCACCACGACCAGCGTCGTCAAGAGGAAGGCGAGGCTCATGGGGATCCTTTGTGGAGTCTTCTTCGGACACAGTAGTGCGGCGGACAGTGCCCACGTGTCCGGCTCACACCGCGCCATCCGGTGCCGTTTCGTCACGACCGCTCTCCGCACGCCGGGCGGCGAGCCGGCGCTCGCGCATCGCGAGCCACAGCGGAAAGGTGAACGCGAACGCCGTCAGCGCCGAGCCGACGATGTACAACCAAGCGAAGCGCATCCCGATCCGGCGCGACTCGACGATGATCAGGATGCTGCCGGCCACGGCGACAAACAGCAGATCGTTCGTGATCGACGACACCGCCGGGCCGCTCGAGAGGAGGTCGCCGATGAAGTCGTTCCCCTCGGCGATCGCGATCGCGTTGAAGGTCCAGGTGACGACGAGGCCGGCAACCGCGAGAACGAGGTAGACGACGGCGAGCGGAGTCCAGTGACGGGTCATGCGCCCAGTGTGGCGGTCGGCTCCGTCACGACGACGGATGCCGCGGCCGCGCGTCCTGACGACAGGTAGCGGCGAGAGGCGGCGCCACGGAGGTCCGTTGACAAGATCGATCCAATATTGTTAAGTACTTAACTATGAGAGAGGACGAAACCCGACGGGCGCAACACCTTGCGCTGACTCTTCACCGCGCCACAGCGCTCGTGGACCGCGTCGCCGACGCATACCTCCGCCCCGCTCATGGCATCGGCATCTCGGCATTCGCTGCGCTTGTCACGATCGACGCCCTTCAGCCGGCGCGACAGAGCGAGATCGCGCGGGGGCTCGACATCTCACGCGCGGCCGTGACCCAGCAGCTCGGCGGCCTCTCCACGCGAGGACTCATCGCGATCGAACCGGATGCCGCGGACAGCCGTGCCAAGCTCGTGCGCCTGACGCCTGCCGGTAGACGACTGCTCGCTGCCGCCTGGGAGAGCCTGGCCAGCCAAGACGACGGCGTGGAGGACGGAGTCGACCTCGACGCGCTGCAGTCGGCGCTGGACACTCTGATCGCGAATGCCACCCGCTACCTCGATGGCGTGGAGGCGACGCGATGAGCGAAGCGGCGACTGTCGTCGCGGCCACGGTGGCGATCGTCGTGCTCGCAGCGCTGGCCGTGCTACAGGTCCTCGTCGCGCTGGGCCGCCCGTACGGACACCTGGTCTGGGGCGGTCAGCACCGCATCCTCCCTCGGCGCCTGCGGATCGGCAGCGCGGTGTCGATTCTCCTCTACGCCGCATTCGCCGCGATCCTCCTGTGGCAGGCCGGGGTGTTCGGCGATGCGGGCGCCGTCGCACAGATGGCGACCTGGGTGCTGTTCGCGTACTTCGGCGTCGGCGTCGTGCTCAACGCCATATCGAGGAGCCGTCCGGAGCGCATCATGGGCACGCTGGCGTCTGCTGTGCTTGCCGCCTGCACGCTCGTGATCGCGCTCCCGTGACGATAACCCTGCCGGAGCGCGGTCCCGTCAGCCGCGCACGGTCCGCGACATGCGGGGCTGGTCGACGCCGATTCTCGTGATCGGGCTGTGGTCGGCGTCGATACCGGCACCGATCCCACGCTCCCGAGAGGGGGTACTGCTGGTACCTGTACGAAGCGTCACTCCCGCGACCGCGGGTGTGACGATTGGGTGGGTATTGGTCGGAGATGCCGCGCGTCCGGAGACCGGATGGTGGGGCCCACAGCATCCGACCGCCGAGTCACAGGAAGAGACTTTATGAAGGCCACGCTCATGTACGGCGCCGGTGATGTTCGCATCGAGAACGTCGCCGACCCGATCATCCAGTTCCCGACGGACGCGATCGTCCGCACCACCCGCACCTGCATCTGCGGCTCCGACCTGCACCCCTACCACTCGATGGCCGCGTCAGAGCACGGCACCTCGATGGGACACGAGCTCATCGGCGTCGTCGAGGAGATCGGCGCCGAGGTCCGGACCGTGAAGAAGGGCGACTTCGTCATCGTCCCGTTCGCATTCAGCGACAACACCTGCGTGTTCTGTCGCGAGGGCTTGCACACGGCGTGCAGAAACGGCGGCTGGTACGGCACCCCCGCCGCGGCCGGCCTGCAGGCCGAGTACGGCCGGGTTCCCCAGGCCGACGGATCTCTGGTCGTCGTGCCCGGCGTCGATCCCGACACCGTCGACGAGGGTCTGCTGGCTTCGCTGCTGACCCTGTCGGACGTGTACCTCACCGGGTACCACGCGGCTTTCATGGCGGACGTGAAGCCTGGCCAGTCGGTCACGGTGATCGGGGATGGCGCCGTGGGCCTGGGAGCAGTGCTCGCCGCGAAGCAGATGGGTGCCGAGCGGATCATCCTCATGGGCCGTCACACGGTGCGCACCGATCTCGGCATCGAGTTCGGCGCCACCGACGTCGTCGCCGAGCGCGGCGGCGAAGGCGTTGCGAAGGTTATGGACCTCACGGACGGTGAGGGCAGCCATGCTGTGCTCGAGGCGGTCGGCCACATGCCCGCATACGAGCAGGCGTACGGCATCGTCCGCCCCGGTGGTGTGATCTCGCGCGTCGGTGTGCCCCAGTACGAGAAGGCCGGGGTCGGCTTCGGCTCGCTGTTCGGCAAGAACGCGCGCCTGGCCGGCGGCCCGGCCCCGGTGCGCGCCTATCTCGAGCCCGCGATACAGCAGGTGCTCGACGGAGTCATCAACCCCGGTCTCGTCTTCGACCGCACCGTCTCGCTCGACGAGGTGCCGGCGGGCTATGCCGCGATGGATGCCCGCGAGGCGTTGAAGGTCATGGTCACCGTGTGACCTCAGCATCCACTCTCGGCCGCCGGCGACCCGGGCGCCGGCGGCCGAGCCTGTCTCAGCGACGGCGCGCGTGCGGCAGCAGTTCGTGCGCACCGTAGCTGTTGTCACCGGGGTTGATCGTGACGCCCGGGGCGACGAGTTCGTCGATCCGGTCGAGGATCTCGCTCGGCAGGGTGCGCTCGACCGCGGGGAGGTAGGACTCGAGCTGCTCCATCGTGCGTGGTCCGACAATCGCCGCGGTGACGCCGGGGTGGTTGATCGCCCAGGCGATCGACATCTCGATCAACGTCATCCCGTTCGCTTCGGCAAGGCTGGCGAGCTCCTCGACGATGTCGAGTTTGCGTTGGTTCTCGGGCAGGCTCATGTCGAACCGCACGCCCGGCCGGGCGGCCGAGGTCGGCTTGCCGACGGCATCCTTGCGCCACCGTCCGGACAGCCATCCGCCGGCGAGCGGACTGTAGACGAGCGTGCCCATGCCGTAACGCTGCACGGTCGCGAGCACGTCCTCTTCGATCCCGCGGACGAGGATCGAGTAAGGCGGCTGCTCGGTGATGAACCGCTCGAGGTTGCGGTCGCGGGACGCCCACTGGGCTTCGACGATCTGCGAACCGGAGAACGACGACGAGCCGATGTAGCGCACCTTGCCCTGGTGCACGAGATCGCTGAGCGCGCCGAGAGTCTCCTCGATGTCGACATGCGGGTCGGGGCGGTGCACCTGGTACAGATCGATGTAGTCGGTGTCGAGACGACGCAGCGAGTTCTCGACCTCGCGGATGATCCACCGCCGTGATCCCCCGCGACGGTTCGGGTCGTCGGCGTCCATCGGCATGAAGAACTTCGTCGCGAGCACGACGTCGTCGCGACGGCCCTTCAGCGCCTTGCCGGTGATCTCCTCCGACCGACCGGCGGAGTAGACGTCGGCGGTGTCGACGAAGTTGATGCCCTCCTCGAGCGCGCGATGGATGACGCGGATCGCATCCGCCTCATCGTCGTTGCCCCAGGGGCCGAACATCATGGTGCCGAGGCACAGTGGCCTGACCTGCACACCGGTGCGGCCAAGCGAGCGGTACTTCACTTCTGATCTCCTTCGGTCCTGCCGGGGTATTCGTCGCGGTACTTTCAGTCTTCGGGGATCGGGAACAGCGTCTTTTCGCCGAACTCACGGTCGGGGTCAGGACCGCTCTCGCGGCCCGTGTCGAGCGCGTCGATGCGGGCGAGCTCGTCAGACGCGAGGTCGAAGTCGAAGACGTCGAAGTTCTCGGCGATCCGACCCGGGTTCGTGGATTTCGGGATCGCCGAACGACCCTGTTGCAGGTGCCAGCGGATCATCACCTGTGCGGGCGTCTTGCCGTGCGCGGCCGCGATCGCGGCGATGGTGTCGTCCTGCATCACGTTGCGGCGCTCATCACCCCACGGGCCGGGGTAGAAGGTGATGCCGCCGATCGGCGACCAGGCCTGGGTCACGATGCCCAGCGCCGCATCCGCCTTCTGCGTGGCAGGCTGCGAGTGATACGGGTGCAGTTCGATCTGGTTCACCGCCGGTACGACCGTTGCGGCATCCATCAGTCTGTCGATCGCGGCGGGGGTGAAGTTGCTCACGCCGATCGCCCGTACTCGCCCGTCGGCGAGCAGCGTCTCGAGCGCCCTGTAAGCGGCGATCGTGCGGTCGAAGAGGTTGGCGGCCTGCTGGTGCAGGATGAGCAGGTCCAGCTGCTCGACGCCCAGCTTGCGGGTGGACTTCTCCCACGCGTGCAGGGTCTCGTCGTACCCGTAGTCGGATGGCCACACCTTGGTCTCGATGAAGACGTCTGCGCGGTCGATCCCGGAGCGTCGGATGCCTTCGCCCACCTGCCGCTCGTTGGCGTAGGCCGCGGCGGTGTCGATGTGCCGGTAGCCGACCTGCAGTGCCGTCTCGACGGCCGCAGCGGTCTGTTCGGGTGCACTTTGGAACACGCCGAGCCCGAGTGCGGACATGCGGACGCCGCTGTTGAGGGTCAATTCTTCTGTCACGACCGCGACGGTACGCCGACCCTCGGGCAGGAGGGAGGCCCCGGCGTTACCCCTTTCTTGGTGCATCGCGATGTGGTGAGCGAGGTAATGGCAGGGCCTCCCATCGCGTCTCGCCGCGGCATAGCGTGGTCCACATGGGAGACATGCGAGCCGAGGTCAAGGAGTTCCTCGCCACCCGCCGTGGCCGGCTCACGCCGGAGCAGGCGGGGCTGCCGGTCTACGGCGGCAACCGTCGCGTCACGGGGCTGCGCCGTGAAGAGGTCGCGATGCTCGCCGGGGTGTCGGTCGACTATTACGTACGCCTCGAGCGAGGCAACCTCGCCGGCGCCTCCGAGAGTGTGCTCGACTCGCTCGCGACCGCGCTGCAGCTCGACGACGCCGAGCGGCAGTACCTGTTCGACCTCGCCCGCGCCGCCGGACCAGCCGCGCGCCGCAAACGGAAGTCGGCGACCGTCGTGCGGCCCGCCGTGCAGCAAGTGCTCGACGCGATGGCCGACGCGCCCGCGTGGGTGCGCAACGCTCGACACGACATCATCGCGACGAACACCCTCGGCCGCGCGCTCTACTCACCGGTGTTCGACGACCCGCACCGTCCCGTCAACACCACCCGATTCGCCTACCTCAACCCGACCGCGAAGGAGTTCTGGCGCGACTACGACCAGATCCTGCACGACGCGGCATCCATGCTCCGAATGGAAGCCGGCCGCAACCCCCACGACCCCGACCTCATCCAACTCGTGGGAGAACTGTCGACCCGCAGCGAGACATTCCGCGAGCGATGGGCGTCGCGCGACGTGAAGTTCCACCGCACCGGCGTCAAGCGGCTGCATCACCCCGTGGTCGGCGACCTCGACCTCAACTACGAATCGATGGAACTCCCCGGCGAACCCGGACTCTTCCTCAACGTCTACACCGCTCCCGCCGACTCACCGTCGGCCGACGCGCTTCGGATGCTGGCGTCCTGGGCCGCCACCCGCGAGGGCACTCCCACGACCACACAGGAGAAGACACGGTGACCTGGACCGCTGACGAACTGCGCGAACTCGACCGCGCCCATGAAGTGCGCGTCGCGGGGCGCCGCGTCGACGGGTCGTCGCGCACCCTCACGATCGTGTGGCACGTCGTCGTCGACGACACCCTCTACCTGCGGTCCGTGAAGGGCCCCGCTGGCGAGTGGTACAAGGGCGTCGCCCGGCACTTCGAAGGATTCCTCCGATGGGGATCGACCACACGCGAGGTGACCTACACGCTCGATTCCTCACAGGATGCCGCGATCGACGCCGCTTACTTCGCCAAGTACGGCACCGGTTCCCCCAGTCAGGCCATCACCAGCCCCGCCGCGAAGCAGACCACACTCCGGGTCGTTCCGCGCTGACCAGGATGCCGGGGATATCGCCGAGTGATGCCACGGCGAGTGCTACGGTGGGCGCATTCCAGCGGGGAGGTGACGGCGCGATGATCGACGCTCTGACGTCCTTCCTGCAGGTCCTGCTCTTTTCTTCGACTCTGGTCGGCGCGTCCGCTGCCGGCTCGGCACCGATGTGGGCACTGGTCTTGGCGGCGGTCGTCGTCATCGTTCTGCTGCGAGCCGCGGGTTCGCCCCGATCGATCCGAGCCTCCCTGGCCCGTCCGGCTCGGGCCATCGGCGTCTCGGCGACGGTGGCGCAGAGTGACCCGGATGCGGCGGGCCATCCGCGTTCGCGCGCTCCGGGGATCGCGGCTTCGGCCGCGTAAGCACCCGACGCTCCTCCACCCCTTCTGCAGGGGTGATGTCTGTGTTCGTCGATGTCTGGCGTGGCCGCTCTGCGACCACCTCTCACCTCACCGGACGGACATCATGGACCTCTTCTCCTTCCCACCCCTCTCGGCCACCCTCGACGCGGCATACGCCGTGATGATGGGGTTGGCGTCACTGCTGCAACCGGTCACGGGCGGGCTATCCGCCGCCGTCGCCGTCGTCATCCTCACGCTCGTGGTGCGGACGATCCTGATCCCCACGGGTGTCGCGCAGGCCAAAGCCGATCAGACACGCGCGCGTCTGGCACCGAAGCTCCAGGCGCTGCAACGCCGACACAGGAACGACCGCGAGCGGCTGCAACGCGAGACGATGAAGCTCTACGCCGACGAGAACGCTTCCCCGTTCGCCGGGTGCGCCCCGGTGCTCATTCAGGCGCCGATCGTCGGAATCATCTACGCGCTGTTCCTGCACAACGCCATCGCCGGTCACCCCAACGAGCTGCTCACCGAAGACCTCTTCGGCGTCCCGCTCGGCGCGAGCCTCATCGGATCGATTGGAAGCGGATCACTGACGCTACCGGCCGTCGCCGTCTTCGGCATCGTGATCCTGGTGATCGCGGCGGTTGCCGAGCTCACCCGCCGGCTGCTGCGCCCGGATCCGTCGGCGTCGACGTCGACACCGGGCGGCGAGGGGATGCTGCGCATGGCAGGCCTCCTGCAGTTCGGCACCGCCGTCGCGGCGATGCTCGTTCCGCTCGCCGCCGGCCTCTACCTTCTCGTCACGGTCGCGTGGAGCCTCGGCCAAAGACTCATCCTGCGCCGCAGGTTTCCCCTCGAGCCTTCCAGCCATCGGAGTTAGGAGCCCCGGGCGTGGATGGTTCGCGAAGTCCAGACAGGATCCTCGTACGGGCATGGCTCGGTAGAGGTCCGCGTGGGCATTGGGGTCAGCGCGGGCAACGTCCATGGCGTCGTTCTAGAGTCGCGACATGCGGATCGTCGTTTCCGGGACCCATGCGAGCGGGAAGAGCACGCTCGTGTCCGACTTCGCGCTTCGCCACCCGGAGTTCGTCGTGCTCCCAGATCCATTCGAGCTGGTCGACGAGGCCTGGGACAGCCCGAGTGCCGTGTTGTTCGCCGCCCAACTGCGCCTGTCGGCCGCGCGGCTCCATCCGAACGGGACCACGGAAAGCCTCATCGCCGAGCGCGGCCCGATCGACTTCCTCGCCTACCTGCTGGCGCTGGATGAACTCAACAGAGCAGCTGCTTCGCGGGAGCTCATCGAACAGTCGATCGACATCACCCGGGAGGCGATGCGACATGTTGATCTCCTCGTCGTCCTGCCTCTCGATACCGGCGCCGGAATCTTCGCTCCTGCCGACGAGGACCTTCCGTTGCGCGAGGTGATGAACGACGTGCTGCTGGATCTCGCCGCCGATGAAGAGATCGCCGGCGCCGCCATGAACGTCGTCGAGGTTACCGGCGGTCGGAACCAGAGACGCGCAGCCCTTGAGGAACTCATAACCCCGGCGCCCCCTCACCCCTGAAGATCGGGCGATCCCTATACGGGCGCGGCACGAGAAGGGGACCTCAGCGCGCGTTCTACAGGTGAGACGCCGCTGGCGTATGGAGTCAGGCCCTGGGCTGCGAGGCGTATTCGTGAGGCTGGGGTCGTCCGCGGTCAGCGTTCGCTCCGCGTTGAGAAGCGCCGCCTAGATCACAAGCGTCGTGTTGACGATCGTGCTCGTCTCGTCCGGACCACGGAGGAAAAGTACCGCGACCTGTTGGTTGCCGTGCTCGTCAAACCACTTGACGGACAGATTGACGCCGAAGGTGATTCCCTGCGGAGTGAAGACACCCATGAACGTGCCAGACGCGCCGCCCGTCTCGGTGCCGGACAAGTCCTGCCAATGTCCAGCATCGACGATCTTGAAGTCCGGATCGGCGTCAAGTCGAACCTCCCGCGCCACACTCCGAGGAACCGAGTTGCGCAAGACGTACACGTCCTCCTCGTCCGTGTTCTCCGGCGCGACCATCCATCGCGGTGCGGGCAGTGGAATGGGCGCAAGCCGACTCGCTTCGGCCTCCGCGATGGCGTTCTCATAGAACTCCTTCGCGTGTGCGTACCCCTCCTTCCAGCCAGCGGACCTGGCCTCTTCTGCCGCGCTGTCGGTTCCCTTCCGAATCTCCTCAGGCGACATGAACACCTGTCGCGAGTAGTCGTTGCCGTGCCCGTCGAGCCACGTCACCGTGAACGTAACGCCATCCATGCGGCCCTTCTCGGTCGGTGCGCCGCGGAAGTACTTGCCGATGATCCCGCCAGGACGCGCGTCACCGAACTGGCCTCGAAAGAACACCTCGCCGTCCGTTCTGAACTCAGACGAGTCAGCGGTCAGGCGTACGTCGTAGCCCGCGTAACCGTGGTTGTGAAGCCAGTGGAGCGCCATGTCGCCCATCAGACGGTCTTCCGCGCTCACGCTCCAGCGCGGTTGACGAGCGCGTTCACGCTCGGTCTCGATCTCGGCCTTGTGGCTCTCGTATCCCTCGCCGATGAGAGCTGCACGCTGCTTCGCTGTGACGGGGCGAATGGCCAGCGCCCACTTGGCGAAGCGTTGCACATTTCCCCACGTGGCTCGACGCCAGACCGGAATCACCGCTGATCCGATCAGCAGGGCTACCCCGGCGACGACAAGATACGCCCAGAACGGGAGGTTGGCCTTCGTTGCTTCAGAGATCAGCGCGGGGACGCCCCAGACGATTACGGCGACGATAAGGCCACCGACGACATTCGCCGATAGCTGGCGGTCGTACCATTTCGACTGGTCCCCACTCACCGCGCCAGATTACTGGAGTGGTGGCGTCCCACTGAGCGTCAGGAAATATTGGCCCACCTTGGCGTGGAGGAGCGAACGACTCCTAAGCGGTCTCTCGCTTCTCGATTTCCTTCAGGGGCATGCCCGCTATCGTCGGCGCGCATGTCGGTTGGCAAGCGTGCGCGCAGTCCAAACGTTGCGGCGGAAAGTGGAAGTGTCGCCCCTTCAATCTGCGGCGTGTGGAGGGAGACGAACGCCGGCCTCGGCGAGTCGGGCCGCTCGTAGCGCTTTGGGCTCCGGCGGCCAACTCGCCATTTCGAGTGTTGCAGCGAATTGGCTGTAGCTCTCCGCCCGCGTGAAGAAGAGGTCATTGTGTCCGAGTCGCAACAACTCACGGGAGTCGCTTCTCGGTGTGAAGACCAGCTCTGGCATTAGCACGAACCCGTCGATTTCGTAGCCGGAGAAGTCATAGTTATCTCCGACGGGGTTCTTGGTCAGCGTGGCGATTCGGTCCTGCCATTGATCCAGCGCCTTGTTGAGCCGGTCGGTCCCACTCCGCACCGCGGCGTGCTCGCCGGCGAGGTAGTCGACGGCAGTAAGGAACCGCTTGCAGGAAATTAGGAAGAGCTTGGTGCCGACAACGAGCAGAGCGTCGGCGTCGGTTACTACCGATCCGTTCAGGCGGAGTTCCTTGCCGCGCATTGGGCGGAGCTCAGCGGACGGAGCGAGAACGCTTCCATCGATGAGCTCCTGGACGACGAGCTCGAATTGCGCCCCGGTCAGATTCGATATCAGGCCTCCACTCGGCGACAGTTTGAGTCCCTGCGTCACGTGCCACGCGTACGCCCACGCGTCGACCAGAGTCCTTCCCTCGTGGTCCTGGAGGACTGGTCCAGGAAAGCTGCGTCGACCCGCTTCGTACAGGCCCTGGACGTGATCCATGACCTCGCCCGGGGTGAGGCTGCTTTGGCCATGGGCTGACAACCACTTCGAAACATCCACATCTCCGAGGGCGGCCGCGACTTGTGCTTCCAGGTCTTCTGTTGGGAGCGACATGAGTCCAAGGCGGGGCAGAGTCCGTCCAGCGTCGTTGTCGGCGAACATGACGCACCGGAGGAGGGTGTTGCCGAAGACAATCAGCGATACGACCCGTGCAGGATTGTCGAACGACGCGAGCACATCGTGCCGCTCGAGGACCATGTACTTCTCGTCCCCTGTGGTGAAGGCCCTGACCGTGAACTGCACGGCATCTTCGGTTGTCGCTGCAGCGGCGTAAGGTCCATCCCAGGTCTCGTCGAGCGCGTACCCGTGCGTGAAGCGGAATGCGACGAGCATCGGCGGGTCGCCCTCGAACGAGTCGACGTCGATCTTATTCAGACGGATCTCATCGTCAGCGGAAGACCAGGAGGTGCGGACGTCGAATTCGTGGAGAGCATCGAGCAGTGCGTCGCTGTCGACGACGGCAGGGCGGCGCGTGCTCTGGACCTTGTACTTGACGCCTTTGGAAGCGCTGCGAATTGCGCCCTCTAGCTCGTCGACCAATCGGACGAGCGCCATGAACTTTGCCAACTTCGCTGAGACGGCGATCGGAACGGTTTCGGCCATCGCGTCGAGCCTGTCGCCGCGAGCGGTGCCGACAAGGTTCTCCGCAATACGTTGTCTCGAGTCGCCTTGGGTATCCGTCGTACCTGATTCTGCGAAGGTCAAAGCGTGAGGGGTGAGCCTACGAATGAGATGTAGCCATGTCGCTGAGTCGTAGGCCGCGGCAACTTCCGTCGCAGCAGTCACAATCCCTTGGCGAAGCGCGATCATGTAGTCGAACGCTGGCGCCCCTTCGAGTACAACGCCGTCCTCAACCGCAGGCAGCGCGGCGCGCAGGGCCTGAGTCGCCGCCTCGGCGGCGGACGAGTAGCACCGTACGAATGCCTCATCGAATGCGTTAAAGCCTGCCCGTGTCTGCGGGCCCGCGTGCGTGGGCATAGGAGTCGCCGCAGACGGCGCCGGCGGCGGAACCAGCCGGGGCAACGCGCGCAGATCGGGGCGACGAAATGAGTCTCCTTGGGCCACCTCCACATCATGACGCACAGCCTCGTCAAGGCGAGCGTGTCGTCGCCCGATCGGTGCGCGATTGCCGTCACGGGCCAGGTCCCGTCGCCCACCGCGCGGTTGCGGCCTGCAATTCAGACGCAGCCGTCGTGCACGCAAGCCGGTGCCTCAACGAGCGTTCTCTTGATCGGACACGCTTCAATTCCGACGTCACCGCATCAAGGGGTCGGATTCTCACAAACCCCGCCCGGGTGGACTCTCGCTTGCCGGGGCCTTTGCGCGCAGGAGTCGTGGCGCTGCTGTAGGTTCCCGCTCGAGATGGCGGATAACCCCAGGGATTCCACGCTAGTTGGCGGTGGTCCCGGACTCAGGATTCCACGGGAAATGGCGGATTCCTACACCGCTCTCTGACGCGCCGACCCTGTCTGGTCAGCGGCCTGTCACGCCTGGAGTCCCGCGGGGTGGTGGTCTTTCGGGCCCGCGGCGTCGTGACCGCGACGGGGTGAGCCATCGTGCGATGGTCAGTGAGAACGACCAAGAACTCACACAGAAAGACGACACCGCACGATGGCTCTTGACCAGTCTGCCCTCCTCGAGCTGCTCGGGGAACTGAAGCTCACCGGCACCACCGACCGCATCCGAGCCGCGACCGAGCGGCTCTACCAGGAGCTGATCGACGCGGAGACAGCCGCATTCATCGGCGCCGCCCCCTACGAGCGCACGAGCGAGCGCACGACTACCCGCAACGGTTCCCGGCCGCGGGTGCTGTCGACCACGGCTGGGGATCTGGAGTTGCGGATCCCGAAGTTGCGGCAGGGGTCGTTCTTCCCGTCGCTGCTGGAGCGGCGCCGCCGGGTCGACCAAGCCTTGTTCGCGGTCGTGATGGAGGCCTACCTCCACGGCGTCTCAACCCGGAAGGTCGATGACCTCGTCAAAGCGCTCGGCGCTGACACTGGCATCTCGAAGTCCGAGGTGTCCCGCATCTGCCAAGGGCTCGACGCCGAGGTCGCATCGTTCCGCGACCGCTCGCTGTCTGACATCGCCTACCCCTACGTGTTCCTCGACGCGACCTACTGCAAGGTCCGCATCGACCACCGTGTCGTGTCCCAGGCGGTCGTCGTCGCGATCGGCGTCGCCGCTGACGGGCGGCGGGTCGTGCTGGGCTTCGATGTCGGAGACAGCGAGACCGAGGAGTTCTGGAAGCAGTTCCTGCGCTCGTTGAAGAC
The DNA here is from genome assembly GCF_015277875.1 of Microbacterium luteum. Classification (NCBI taxonomy): domain Bacteria; kingdom Bacillati; phylum Actinomycetota; class Actinomycetes; order Micrococcales; family Microbacteriaceae; genus Microbacterium; species Microbacterium luteum. Next base: position 3,351,475 of record NZ_CP063814.1, read on the forward strand.
ACGAGGTCTGGGCGGGGTGAAGCTGGTGATCTCCGACGCCCACGCCGGACTGAAGAAGGCCGCAGCGACCGTGTTGCAGGGCGCCGCCTGGCAGCGCTGCCGCGTCCACTTCATGCGCAACGTCCTGACCGCCCTCCCGAAGGGCCGGCAGGAGATGGTCGCCAGCGTGATCCGCACGATCTTCGCCCAACCCGACGCCGAGCACATCGATGCCCAGTTCGACGAAGTCGTGCGCATGATCGAGCGCGTCCACCCCAAGACCGCCGTGATGCTCACCGACGCCCGTGACGACATCCTCGCGTTCAAAGCGTTCCCCGCCCGGCATTGGCGACAGATCTGGTCCACGAACCCGCTGGAACGCCTCAATCGGGAGATCAAGCGCCGCACCGACGTCGTTGGCGTGTTCCCGAACAACGCCGCCCTGCTCCGCCTGGCCGGCTCCGTCCTCGTCGAGCAACACGACGAATGGGAAGCCGCCGACCGCCGCTACTTCTCCGAAGCCTCCATGACCGAGCTCACCGCGACCACCCCCACCATCGACGAGGCGGTGATACTCCCCGAGATCACCGCCGCCTAAACTAACGACAGCTGATCATCGCAACGAAGCGAAAGACCACCACTCAAACGGACGCGGCCCTACCGGGAGTCGAAGGTCCGAGTCTCGGAACGGCACCGGCGCCAGGTTGTCGTCGAGATCACGTTCGCTTCCCCCCATGACCTCATCCGGTGGGAGGACAGTAAGGAGCGGCAGGCGCACCTGCAACAGGCCGTGCCGCTCACGATCGGGCAGGCCCGTCCACTGACTCCGGACGCCCTCACCGGTGCAATCCCGACGGCCGGTCCCGCGCGCCCGCGGTGGTGGACGGCGCGATAACGCTGCACCCGAGCGCCCCGCCGAGACGATCCGGCGGGGCGCTCCCGTGTCCACCCCCCGGTGTAGGAACCGCTCAGAGATGTCCACGACGACTCGACGAGACCGAGGAATCGCGGCTAAAGTGTCCGCGTCCAACGCGTGTGTCTACTCCTCGAGTTGTCCATCGCGGTTCGAGCTGACGACACCCGCCAGAAACATGTGCTCGCAGCTCATCGTTTACAGAGTGGTGACGACGGTACCTGCTGGTTTGTACAGCACAGCCAAGGCGGTAACGCCGACGATGGCGAATCCGAGCAGCGCGCTAGCCGCGATGGGCAGTCCAATGACACCGAGCCAGCCCGCGATCGGGTAGCTAACCAGAAAGCAGCCGTGCGAAAGTGCGAATTGTGCGGTGTATACCAGGTTGCGGTTAGCGGGGGTGGACGCGTCGGCTAGAAGCCGTGACGAAGGGGTGTTAATCAGCGAGGTACTGGCACCGAGCAACGCCCAGGTGGCAAGCAGCATCCACCAGCCCTCTCCCGTGGTCGTGGCGATAATCGTCATCGCGATGGCCGCGATCAGACCCGAAACAAGCGTCCAGGCACCGATGCTCATGGCGCACAAGACACCGATGCGGTCGACGATCCACGGGACGTTGAGGGCAATGATCAGGGAACCGACCCCATACGCGCCGAGGGCGAGGGCGAGGGCGGTGTCATCCAGGTCGAACACGCCTTTGGTGTAGACGACGGAGTTGACCAGGACGATAGCGGTGCCGGCCGCGACGACCACGTTGGCGGCCATCAGGAAGCGGAGGCTGGGCGTGCGGGCGAACACGCGCAGCCCGGTTGGCAGCCGCTCCCAGAACGTGCCGGTGGACGCATCGGGTACGTGTGCGGGAAGGCGGGCGATGAGGACGAGGGTGGCGGAGGCGGCGAAGCCGACGGCGGTGCCCACGAACAGGTTGTTGTAGCTGATCACGGCAAGTAGGGCTGCGGCGATGACGGGGCTGAGGATCGAGTCGAGATCGTAGGCGAGGCGTGACAGCGCGAGGGCACGAGTGTACTGCTGGGGGTCGGGCAGCACGCTCGGGATGAGTGATTGGAAGGCGGGGGTGAAGGTCGCGGACGCGGACTGCAGCACGAACACGAGCACGTAGATCTGCCAGGTGTCCTGGACGAAGGGCAGGGTGAACGCGATCGCGAGTCGAACGGCGTCGGCGCCGACCAGAACGGCCTTCTTGGGGAGCCTGTCCACGAGCGCTGCAACCAGGGGTGCGACGCCGACGTAGGCGACCATCTTGATCGTCAACGCGGTGCCGAGCACCGATCCGGCGGCATCTCCGGCGATCTCGAACGCGAGCAGTCCGAGGGCAACGGTGAGCAGGCCGGTGCCGACAAGGGCGATGACCTGGGCGAAGAACAGCGCCCGGTAGGTGCCGTTGCGTAAGACGGTGATCATGGCGCCACAGGGCGGCTGGCGTCGGCTCCGGCGTGGTGGTGCGGGGCGGCGCCACCGAGGGAGTGCTCGGCTTGGAAGATCGCGTCCGTGACCAGCTGGCGCGCGTGTTCGTCGGCGAGGGCGTAGAACACGCGGGTGCCGTCTTGTCGGGTGGTGACCATACGGGCCAGGCGCAGCTTGGCGAGATGCTGGGAGACGGCGGCGGGTGACTTGTCGACGATGTCGGCGATGTGGTTCACGGACAACTCCCCGGCTCCCTCGAGCGCGAGGATGATCCGCACGCGGGTGGCGTCAGCGAGCATCGCGAAGACCTCGACGGCGAGCTCTACGTAGAGGCTGTCGGGGTCGCGGCCGCATGTCACGTTATCTGCATTCATACGCAGATTCTTCCATATGGAGGGATGGCTCGCCGCTGACGATGATGCTCAGTCGAGGTGGCGGGCGCGGTGCAGGAGCGCGTCCATGCCGAATTCAAGGTGTGCGGCGGCGTTGTCGTCGAGGAAGAGATCGCGGACGCTGGTGAGTGCGGGGAACGAATGTGCGGCGAGTTCCTGCTCGAAGCGGTGGGCGCCGTCCTCGGGGGTGGTCTGTTCTTCGTGGACGAGTCCGACCACGAGGTAGTTGAGGCTCCAGAAGGTGGTGACGGCGAGGTCGGGGTCGACGCCGGCATCGAGCAGCGCGGCAATCACCGCCTCCCCTAGCCGCAGGGTGTTGGTTTCGGAGACCCTCGTACCCGAGACGAGATGTGCGCCGTCGCGGTGGTTCAGAAGGACCTGGCGGTAGCGGCGGAAGATCTCTTTGACCCGGTCGATCGGCGGGTGTGGGAGGTCGTCGAAGGAGAGCTCGCCGAGAATGGCGTCTGCCATCAGGTCGAAGAGGCGCGCTTTGCTCCCCACCTGCAGCGACACCGAGTTGAGGTGAACGTCGAGATGTCGGGCGATCCCACGGAGGGTGATGGCGTCCGCCCCGCCGCGATCGAGCAGGGCCAAGGCGGCGTGGATGACGTCGCGGCGGGATAGTCGGTCGGCCACAGGTCTCTCCTCCGAGCTTGGTCAGTGACCAACACTGTAGTATCTTGGTCACCGATCAAGGAAATTGGTCACTGACCAAGTAAGGAGTGGGACATGGGTGCGGGTCACAACCACGGTGCACCGACTACCGAGGCAGGAGCGCCCGGGGATCACCGAGCACGACTGTGGATCGCGTTCGGCCTGACGGCGACGATCGTGATCGCGCAGGCGATCGGTTCCATCGTCACCGGCAGCCTGGCGCTGCTGACGGACACCGCACACGCGATCACCGACGCGTCCGGTCTGCTGGTCGCGCTGATCGCGGCGACGCTGATGCTGCGGCCGGCTAATCCGAAGCGGACCTGGGGATTCCGACGCATCGAGGTGATCGCCGCACTCGGGCAGGCCGCACTGCTGCTGGTGGTGGGCACTTACGCCGCCGTCGAAGGTATCCGACGCCTGTTCGAGCCGCCGGAGGTCGCCGCGGGAGAGATGCTCGTGTTCGGCATCGTCGGCCTCGCGGCGAATGTGATCGCGATCGTGATCCTCTCCTCGAGCCGCGGCGCGAACTTCAATATGCGGGCAGCGTTCCTGGAGGTGATCAACGATGCACTCGGCTCGCTCGGGGTGATCGTGGCCGCGATTGTGATCGCCACGACCGGGTTCCAGCAGGCCGACGCGATTGCAGGGCTCCTGATCGCGGGACTGATCGTGCCGCGCGCGATCATTTTGATGCGCGACACCACCCGGGTGCTCATGGAGTTCACCCCTGCCGGGCTCGACTTGGACGAGGTACGCCGGCACATCCTTGAGCTCGAACACGTCACCGACGTGCACGACCTGCACGCATCGACGGTCGCCACTGGCCTGCCCACCCTGACCGCGCATGTGGTGGTCGAGGATGAGTGCTTCACCGACGGGCATGCCGCGGAGGTGTTGCACGAGGTACGCGAATGCGTGGCCGGTCACTTCCCGGTGTCGATTCAGCACTCGACCTTCCAGATCGAGACCGCGCACCTCACCGAGGACGAGCCAGCCCTTGTCCGCCACCGCTGAGCCGGGCCCCCCAGCGCCGCGGTAGCGGTCGGCGGAGGAAGGGTGTCAGAGCGTCGCGAGCAGGTTAGTGCAGGCCTGTTCACAGCGGCGGCAGGCGTCGGCGCAGACCCGGCAGTGCTCGTGCATGTCCGCGTGGGTGTCGCACTCGGCGGCGCATGCGGCGCACGCTGCGCGCAACGCCTCCAGCGCGGCACGAAGCACGGTGGTGTCCGTGCCGGTGTGGCGAGAGAGCAGGCGCGCGGTGGTGTCGCAGAGGTCGGCGCAATCCTGGTTCAGACGGATGCAGGTGGTCAGATCGGCGACCATCTCCTCGCTGAGACAGGCGTCGGCGCAGGTCGTACAAGCCTGGCCGCACTCGAGGCACGCGTCGATACAGGCCAGGAGCGCGTCTCGGTTGGCGATGTCGTTGGCTCGGGGGTGGGTGTCGAACATTTGGGCGGTGACGGTCACGGCCTTCTCCTTTGAATCGGTGAGGGGGTTACGTTACGTCGCTGTTCCGGATGCCGGCGACCCCCTTGGGTTACGGTGCGGGGGTATGGTACGGACGGTAGGCTGGACGGGATGATCGGCCTGTCCGCGTTGCGCCTGCGGCTGCCGCACCCGGTGCGGTGGCTGGTTGCCGTGTGCTTCGCTGCAGCGGTCATCGTCGGGTTGATGGGGATGCACACGATCTCCTCGGGACACACCGCCCCTACGACCTCGGAGAATGTCGAGATGCCGGGCGGGGCACCTCACCACTCGTCGGCGCCCGCGACCGGCGATGAGGATGCGGAGGCGTGCGCGTCGTGCAGCCCGAGCGGGGGCCATGACGTTCTGATGATGATGTGCGTGCTGGCGTTGCTGGCAGCCGCCCTCGTGCTGCTGGTCCCCCGCGCCGCATGGTCGTCTGTGTGGGAGCGGCATGCATTGCGTCCGCCGGTGACGCGGTGCCGGCCGGCCCCGGACCGGCCTCCCTCACTCCTGGAGCTGTCGATCAGCCGAACGTGACACGCACTGTCCCTGCCCTCTGGGGCGGGGGTGAGGTTCATTGCCCGTACGCGGGTTTCACGAGTGTTTGAGAGGACTGATGATGAACAAGAAGATGCGTTTGGCAGCGGTCGCGGCCGTACCGCTGGCAGCGGTGCTGTTCCTGGCCGGCTGCGCGGACAACGGAGGCAGCATGCCTGGAATGGATCATGGTGGGTCGTCGTCGGCCCCGTCGGAATCGGCGGAGGCGGACTTCAACATGGCGGATTCGATGTTCGCGATGATGATGATCCCGCATCACGAGCAGGCCGTCGAGATGAGCGACATGATCCTCGCCAAGAGCGACGTTGATCAGCGGGTGCTGGATCTGGCTCAGCAGATCAAGGACGCCCAGCAGCCGGAGATCGAGACGATGCAGGGATGGCTCGCCGAGTGGGGCGTGTCCAGTGACGACATGGACATGGGTGAGATGGAGCACGGCGGCGGGATGATGTCTGACGAGGACATGGCGGCGCTGGAGTCGGCGTCCGGGGCCGAGGCGGCACCCCTGTTCCTGGAGCAGATGATCGCCCACCACCAGGGGGCGATCGAGATGGCCGAGACCGAACTCGCCAACGGGAAGAACGCGGACGCGTTGGCGCTCGCGCAAGCCGTGGTCGATACACAGTCCGCGGAGATCGAGACCATGCAGGATCTGCTCGGCCAGCTCTGAGCCCGATCCGTCGAGTGGGGGCGCCGCTGCCATGCGCGGTGCCCCCACTCTTCGAACGCGGAGGTACGCGTATGCACGTCCATACGAAGACACTGGCGGCGGGCGCCGCTGCTTCCGCCCTCCTGATGCTGGCGGGGTGCGCGGACACTCCGACGTCGCCGCCGGCTGGGGACGGGCGCACCGGGGTACCGAGCCATGTCCACGCGGTGGTCGTCGCCCCGGACACTGACCAGCTTCTCCTGGGAACGCATGAAGGCATCTACGAGGTCACCGACACCGGGGAGTGGGGTGGCCGGGTCAGCACGGACAGCTTCGACGCGATGGGACTCACCGCCACTTCGCAGACACTGATCGCGTCCGGTCACCCCGGCCCCGGAAGCCCCGCCGAGTGGGGGGCACCGAACCTGGGCGTGATGCGCAGCACCGACGCAGGGGTGAGTTGGGAGTCGGTGGTGTTCGGTGGGGAGAAAGACTTCCACGCCCTCGCCGCCGGCGCCGATGACACGGTGTACGCCATCGCCACGGACGTCAGCGACGTGATCCGCAGCGACGACGCCGGGCTGACCTGGGAACCTACCGGTGCGGATCTGGTAGCGGCCAGTCTCGCCGTCGACGGTCGCGGACGGGTGATCGCGGCCACCGAAGAGGGTGTGCAGATCAGCACGGACGGCGGTGCGTCCTTCGCGGCGTGGCCCGAAGCGCCGCTGCTGTACACGTTGGGGGCTGCGGCCGACCGGACTCAGGTGGTCGGTGTCGGCACCGATGGGCAGATTTGGGTGACCGGAGCCGGTGCCGCGAGCTGGGAGCCGGCAGGTCGCGTGGACGGCCGGGTGCAGGCGGTCGGTATGGACGCCGCGGGCCGCATCGTGATCGTCGACGAGACCAGCGGCATCACGATTCTGCCCGGATAGCCCGCCGGGCACGCGACGGGCCGTATGCGAGGTGCCTACGGGAGTCGAACCCGTCTAGACGGCTTTGCAGGCCGTTGCCTGACCGCTCGGCCAAGGCACCGAGTGTCCCCTTACCGGGGACGTGGACGCAGCAGCGTGGGATCGCCCGTCTGGTCCGGTTAGGACCGGACCAGACGGGCGATCGCGTCGCTGGCTTCCTTGATCTTCTGCTCCGCCTGGTCACCCTCCATGCGCGCCGCGTCGAGCACGCAGTGTTTCAGGTGGTCGTCAAGCAGCCCGACGGCCACGGCCTGCAGGGCGCTGGTCAGAGCGCTGATCTGGGTGAGGATGTCGATGCAGTACTTCTCTTCATCGACCATCTTCGAGATGCCCCGCGCTTGACCTTCGATCCGCTTGAGCCGGTTCAGGTATCGGTCTTTGTCGGTGATGTACCCGTGGGGGGCGTGAGCGGTGTCGGGTGCGGGTGTGGTCATGGCCGGGTTCCTTCGGGTTTAGCTGTCCAGCGCTGCGCGGGTGCTGGCTTCGGGGCTGAGGTCGATGCGGCGCAGCAGCTGCGCGTTCAGGGCGACCACGACGGTGGACAGGGACATCAGGATCGCACCGATCGACATCGGCAGGACGAACCCGATGGGGGCGAGCACGCCGGCGGCGAGCGGCACGGAGATCAGGTTGTACCCGGCAGCCCACCACAGATTCTGCTTCATCTTCCGGTACGCCGCACGCGACAGCTGGATCACCGACAGCACACTGCGCGGGTCGGAGCTCGCGAGGATGACCCCGGCGGACGCGATCGCGACGTCGGTGCCGGCGCCGATCGCGATGCCGACGTCGGCCTGCGCGAGGGCGGGGGCGTCGTTGACGCCGTCGCCCACCATCGCGACCTTGCGGCCCTCCTTCTGCAGCTCGGCGACCTTGCTGGACTTGTCCTCCGGGCGCACGTGCGCGAAGACCCGGTCGATGCCCAGCTCGGCGCCGACGGCGTTCGCGACGGCTTCGGCGTCGCCGGTGATCATGACCACCTGGACACCCAGCTTGTGCAGGGCATCGACGGCTTCACGGGACTCGGGGCGGATCTCGTCGGCGAGCTTGAGCCCGCCGATGACTTTTCCGTCCCGGGTCACGTGCAGGATGATCGCGCCCTCGCTACGCCACGCGTCCGCCGTGTCGACCTCGCTGGCACCGACGTCCTCGAGCAGACGGGGACCGCCGACACGGATCTCCGCACCGTCGACGGTCGCGGTGACACCGACCGCCGGGGAAGAGGAAAACCCGGTCGCCTTCGGCAGGGTCAGGTTCTTGTCCTTCGCGGCGCGAACGATGGCCCTAGCGAGCGGGTGCTCACTGTCGGCCTCGGCCGCCGCGGCGATCGCGAGCACCTGGTCAGCGTCCAGGTCACCGACCGGTTCCACGGCGGAGACGGTGGGCTCGCCCTTGGTGAGGGTGCCGGTCTTGTCGAACAGCACGGTGTCGACGGTGCGCATGCTCTCGAGCGCGAGCCGGTCCTTCACCAACACCCCGCCACGGGCGGCGCGCTCAGTGGCGATGGACACCACCAGCGGGATCGCCAGGCCCAGCGCGTGCGGGCAGGCGATGACCAGCACGGTGATGGTGCGCACGACCGCCGCATCGGGATTGCCGACGACAGTCCACACCACCGCGGTGATCGCGGCGGCGCCCAGCGCGAACCAGAACAGCAGCGCCGCCGCCTTGTCGGCGATCCGCTGCGCCCGAGAGGACGAGTTCTGTGCCTCCGTGACCAGCCGCTGAATACCCGCGAGGGTGGTCTCATCCCCCGTGGCGGTGACCTCCACGCGAAGGCCGGAGTCTGTGGCGACGGTGCCCGCGGTAACGGGGTCGCCAGTGCCGCGGGCGACGGGGCGGGATTCACCGGTGACCATGGACTCGTCCATGTCGGCGCGGCCGTCGACGATCTTCCCGTCGGCGGGGACGCTGCCGCCGGGGCGGACCACCACCACGTCCCCGACCTGCAGGTCGGCGGGTGAGACCTTGACGATCTGGTCCCCTTCGACGCGCTCTGCCTCATCCGGGAGCAGCGCCGCGAGGGTGTCCAGCGCGGAGCTGGTCTGGGCGAGGGAGCGCATCTCGATCCAGTGACCGAGCAGCATGATCACGATCAGCAGCGCCAGCTCCCACCAGAACTCCAGCTCGTGGTGCAGCAGGCCCAGGGTGGCGCCCCAGGACGCGAAGAACGCGACCGTGATGGCCAGACCGATCAGCAGCATCATGCCGGGTTTGCGGGAGCGGAGTTCGCTGACCGCACCGGTCAGGAACGGCCACCCGCCCCACGCGTACATGACGGTGCCGAGGACGGGGGCGATGAACAGTGCCCAGTCGGGGACGGTGTAGCCGAGGATCATCGCGAACATCGGGGAGAACGCCACGACCGGGACGGCGATGATCAGGTTGATCCAGAACAGTCGCCGGAACTGGCCGACGTGATCCCCGTGCCCACCGTGCCCGCCGCCGTGGCCACCACCATCGTGACCTGCGTGGTCCCCGTGGCTGGCCTGCGTGCCGTGGCCGGTGTGGGTGTCGTGCTGGGTGGGCGGCTCGGGGGTGTGGTCGCCGTGGCGGGTGTCTCCCCCGGTGGCGGTGGCGGCCTTGCCGGTGGGGTGGTCGGTGTGGTGTGCGTGCGGGTCAGTCATCGGTTCACTTCCCTGTGCCTAGCGTTGGTGTGAGTCTGCCGTCGCGGTTCCCGCGGAGGCGAGGTCCTGCGGATCGGTCGCGGCAGGAGTATGAAGGTTCGGCATCCACCCGAACACCGCGGGCACGGCGTCCAGCCCGAGCACCCCGACGGGGACACCGTCATGCTCGTGGACGACCAGGAGCGGGTCGGTAGTGTCGATGCGTGCGGAGGTGTGACCCCCGGTGATCCCGGCACCGGCGACCATCATGCCGTGCACGGTTGCCGTGAAGGGGGCGCGGGGCTGGTAGTCGCCCGGGTGGGTGCCGGCGCCGAGGTCGGCGAGCATGGTGCGTGCGGCATGTTCACCCTGCGCGGCCGCGTCCGACCAGTGATCGATGCGCCAGGCGCCCAGGGTGGTGTCATAGTGTGCGGCGACCCCGCCGGCGCTGTAGACGCCGGGGGTGGCGGTGCGCAGCTTCCCGTCCACGATGACCCCGTCTTCCCAAGGGGCGGGGCCGGTCGGGGTGGTTCCGTGGGCGATGATCAGCAGATCCGCCGTCAGCTGTGTGGTGTCGTCCAAGGCGAGCTCGAGCTGTGTGCCGGTGTCAGTGACGGCGGTGAGGGTGCGGCCGAACGCGACGTCCACGTGCTCCCGGTGCGCGGCGGCGAGGCGCTCCGCGGCGCCGGCGCCGAACACGCTGACCCCGGGGGTGGTCGCGCGGGCGAGGAGGGTGACCTGATGTCCACGGTCGCGGAGCAGCGTGGCGGTCTCGGCCGCGACCAGACCGGCACCGGAGATGACGATCTGCGCGGGGCGGCCAAGCGTGCCCAGGAGGTCGCGGACGGCGACCGCGTCTTCCAGGGAGTGCAGGGTGGTGACCCGTCCTGCCTCCGTGGCGGCGGTCAGGCCGGGCAGCGTGTCCGGCAGCAAGCGGGGGGTGCTGCCGGTGGCGAGGAGGAGCGCGTCGTACGGTTCGATCCGGCCGGATGCGAGCCGCACGGTCTTTCCCTGTGGGTCGACCTCGACCGCGGTGTCACTTATGACCTCCACCCCGGGGGTGACGACCTGTTCCGGGGTGAGCAGCCCGATCGCGACCCCCTTGTTGACCAGGGTGCGGTTGTACGGGGCCTGTCCGGTGCGGTCGACGAGGGTGACGCTCACCGTGCCGGAACCGTGAAGAACGCGCGCCGCGGCCGCGCCGGCGGCGCCGGCTCCCAGGATGAGGACCTTCTGGGGTGACAATGTTGCTCCTTGCGTCTCGCGAATGTGGGGGCTGGTGACCGGTATCCCCGGCCTGTGGTCGGTTAGGCGGCCGTGGCGTACTTGGCGGGGTCGGCGTCGAAGAGGGGGCCGCAGGCGGAGCAGCAGAACCAGTACCGCTGCCCGTCGTAGTCCCGGTAGAGGCCTTGGGCTTCCGCGGTGCTCTTGCTGACGGTGCTGCCGGGCATCACCGGGCAGGTGACGATGTCATCGGCGGGGGTGCCGGCGGGTGCTTCGTGGTGATGGTCGTGGCTCATATCCGTTGCTCTCCGTGATGTGGGTCCGGGGCGGCAGCCGTCGTCGCTGCCTCGTTTGTCTGCGTCCGAACCCCTCCAGGCTATACCCTGTACGGGTATGACAACAGGTGGGGTGTGGCGTGTATTCCCTGGACTGCTGGTGCTCAGGGGCGGTAGGCGAGCACGGTCATCATCCCGGCTTCGCCGTGGTAGATGTTGTGGCAGTGGGTCATCCATTGGCCGGGGTTGTCGGCGTCGAACTCGAGGTCGAGGGTTTGGTTCGGCAGCACGATGGAGGTGTCTTTGCGGGGGCCGCCACCGGCGTGCTGATAGGTGTGGCCGTGCAGGTGGAAGGGGTGCCACATGTCGGTGTCGTTCGTCACCCGCAGCCGCACCCGTTCCCCCGCGACCAGTGCGTGCGCGCCGCGCAACGGGTTGTGCATGTCGAACTGGGTGCCGTTGAACCCCCAGTCGTAATTGGCCATGCTGCCGGTGAGGGTGAGGTCGAGGGTGCGGTCCACGTCACGACGGTCGAGGGTGACCTCGGGTGCGGCGAAGAGCATGCTCGCCACCGCGACGACGCGGCCTTCGCCCAGTTCGGCGATGTCCGCGTCCGGGGTGGGCGCCTGTCCGCTGCCGGTGCGGATGATGGCGAAGCCGCGTTCCCGCTTGCCTTCGGCCTCCGCCACCAGGGGGAACGCACCGTCGCCCAGGGTGACGATCACGTCGTAGCGTTCCCCCATTCCCACCAGGACGCTATCGGCAGCGACCGGGTCGACGGGGAACCCGTCGGTGTGGGTGACGGTCAGCCGGTGCCCGCCGATGGCGACGCGGAACGCGGTGTCGCCGCCGGCGTTGATCAGCCGGATCCGTACCCGCGTGCCGGGCGTGCCGGTGAATTGGGCGGGGTCGGCGGCGGGTTTGCCGTTGATCAGGTAGTGCGGGTAGTACACGTCGCCGGCGTCGCCGCCGAGTAGGTCGGAGTCGGCGCCCATCAGCATGTTCCCCATCCGCATGAACATGTCGCCGTGCCCGCCCATGTCGCCCATTCCTTCTCGCAGCTGCTCGAGCACCGCGTCGGGGGTGGCGGTGACCCCGTCCAGCCAGTCGTCGAGGACGATGACCCATTCGTCGTCGTAGCGCAGCGGCTCATTCGGGTCTTCGACGATGAGCACCCCGTATAGGCCGGTGTCCAGCTGGGCGCCGACGTGCGGGTGGAACCAGTGCGTACCGGGGTCGGGGGCGATGAACTCGTATTGGAACGACTCGCCGGGGCGGGTCGCGGTCTGGGTGAGTGGGGGGACGCCGTCCATGTCGTTGCGGAGTGCCAGGCCGTGCCAGTGCACGGACGTGTCGACGGGGAGGGTGTTGCGCAGGGTGGCCTGCAGGGTGTCTCCTGCCTGGACGCGCAGGACAGGCCCGGGGATGCTGCCGTAGGAGAACGTGGACGCGGGTGTTCCTGCCAGATCGAGGGTCGCCGCCGCCGCCGTCAGCGTCGCGGTGACCACGCGGCCGGTGCCGCCACGGCCCCGTTCGGTGCGGTCGACGGCCGCTCCCGTCGGGCTGACCCAGGCGGGGGTGGGGGTGCAGGCGGCCAGAGCTCCAACCGCGGCGGCGGTGGCGCCGAGGGCGAGGAAGCGTCGCCGGGTGAGGTGGGGGGAACGGCGGGGCGCGGGGGCGGTCATGGTCGGCGGGTCCCTTTCGGTCGATGTTGCGTGGCGGGCGGTGTGAGCTCCGTGGGGGTGCGCAGGTGGGTGAGGGTGGCGGTGATGCTGAGCAGCACCACCACTCCCCCCAACACGGCCGCGGCTCCAGGGAGGGTGAGAGCGGGGACGAGGAAGCCGGCCAGCACGACGGGGACGGACATCGCGAGGTAGGAGATCGTGTAGATCACGGCCATAACGGTGGCGCGCTGCCCGGGGTCGACGTGCGGCAGCAGGGTGCGCATCGCGCCCATGAAGGCAGTCCCGAACCCGGCACCCACGACCGCGACACTGGCGAGGTACCCGGGCAGAGTTGGCACGGCCAGCGCGGCGAGGCTGAGCACGGTGCCTGCGCCGAGAGACACGGCCCCGAACACGCTGATCCGCCGGGCGGTGGCCCCCTGCAGTGCGGTGGCGGCGACCACCCCGGCCGCGGCGAGGATGATGATGGACCCGGCCTGGTGCAGGTAGGTGTCGGCGTGGAACCGGGTGGCGATGATCCCCGGTCCCAGGGCGAGGAACAGACCGTTGGTGACCCACCCGGCGATGATGGCGGGGGCGACCGAGACGATGATCCGCCGCCGCGTCGCCGCCGAGACCCGCCGGGCCCGTGGGTCCGGTCCCGCGTCCCCGGGAAGGACGGGTGGGGTGGGAATGGTCCAGGCGGTGGCGGCGAGGAGAGGGAACACCGCGGCGAGGAGCAGAAAGATGGTGCCCGCGTCGATGCCGGGTAGGTCCAGCAGTCCAGCGGCGGTGAGCGCCCCGAGCCCGAGACCGGCCATGGGGGCCACGGTGTTGGCCAGCGCGGCCGCCCCCAGCCAGCGGGAGGGTTCGTGGTCGACCATCATGGCGTTCAGAACCGGGACCAGCAGTCCCGCCGCCAGGCCTTGCAGGGCGCGGGCGGCGAGCAGCAGCAGGAAGGAATCGGCGGCCCAGAACATCAGCAGGCTCACCGACAGGGCCACCGATCCGACGGTGAGGATGCCGCGACGCCCGACCCGGTCAGAAAGCGACCCGAGCGTCAGCAGTGCGAGCAGCAGCGGGATGGCGTAGATCGCGAAGATAAGAGTGGTGGCCACCGGGGGCAGCTGGAGCTGCTCGGTGAGTTGCGGGTAGAACGGGGAAGGCGCCGACGCGGCCGCCATTAGCACGACGGTGCCGGTCACGGCGAGACAGAACCCGCCGCGGGCACGAGTGGCCGGGGTCACAGGGGTGGCGGCGGTCATGCGGCGCTCTCGTGCAGGTGCTGGGCGGTTTCGTGGACGGTGGCGACCGCGTCGACACCGCTCACCCCCACCAGAGCACCGTTGAGCGTGTGCGTGACGAGGGTGCCGGGTCCTGGGCCCTGTCCTTCGGTGGCGGGCGTCATGGTGTACCCGATGCCGGTGATGGCGGTGCCGTGGATCAGTGACGTGTAGGAGCTACGAGGACGGTAGGGTCCCGGGTCGGCGGCGCCGGTGCGGTCGTGGAGCACCGCGGCGGCGGCGTGCTGTCCTTGCGCGGCCGCGTCGGCCCAGTGATCCAGGCGCCAGATCCCGAGGTGGTCGTCGCGGTGTATGGCGGTGCTGCCGGCCGCGTACACGTGCGGGGCAGTGCTCCGCAGCCGGTCATCGACAGGCACCCCGGAAGAGAACGGTCCCGGTGCGGTGGGGGCGTTGCCGAGGGCGGTGATGAGCAGGTCGGCGGAGAGCGTGGTGGTGTCATCCAGGGTGATCCCCAGCAGCGGGCTCCTGTCACGGACGGCGGTGATCGTGCGGCCCAGGAATGTGGTGATTTTGCCGCGATGGATGCCGGTGATGTGGGCGGCGATCTGCGCGCCGAAGGAGGCCCGCCCGGGGATGCGGGAGCGGCTGATGAGGGCGACGTGATGTCCGGCGGCGTGGAGTGCGGACGCGGTCTCCGCGCCGGTGAATCCGCCGCCGTAGATCGCGACCCGGGACGGCCCGGCGGTGCGGGTGAGGTGTTCTCGGATCTGTTGGGCGTCCTGGATGCTGTGCAGGGTGACGACCTGGTGCCGTGCAGCGGGAGTGTGCCGCCCGGGCAGGCCCGGGGTGAGGGTGTCCGGGCGGCTGCCGGTGGCGATGATGACCGCGTCGTAGCGCAACTGTGCGCCGGAGGCGAGGTGCACGATGCGGCTGATCGGGTCGAGGTGGGTGGCGGTGTCTGCCAGCACGGTGACGGGCGGGAGCGGCGCGTGGATGGTCTCGGGCAAGGTGGGACCGAACGCGACGCCGGTGATGTGCATCCGGATGTACGGGGTCTCGTGGGTTCTGCCGACCAGGGTGACGTGGATGTCCTCGTGGCGGGCGAGGGCTGTTGCGGCGGCGACGCCGGCTGCTCCTGCCCCGAGGATGAGGACATGGTGGGTGGGCATGAGGTGCAGTTCGCTTCCGGGGTACGGGGGTCGCGGCGCTGCGAGGAGGGCAGGGTCAGGACCGGATCAGCTGGGTGATCGCGGTCGAGGCGGCATCAAGGACGGTGTCGTCGGTGAGGGTGCCGGTGGCGTGCGCGTGGCGCAGGTAGTCCGTCAGCAGGGCGAGACCGACACCCTGGAGCGCGCGTTGGGTGGCGGAGATCTGGGTGAGGGTATCGATGCAGGGGCGTTCCTGCTCGATCATCCCGGTGAGCCCGCGAATCTGCCCTTCCAGACGGCGCAGCCGGTTCCGGTAGGTGCGGGGGTCGGTGATGTAGCCCGGTTCGCGGGCGGCCGCGATGGTGGAGGTCATGAAGGGTCCGGTCTCCCGGTGCCCGCACGGGGTGTGTGGGCACCGGGAGTGAGGCTCAGGCCATGGCGGCGGCGTAGCGGGCCGGGTCCGCGTCGAACGCGGGACCGCAGCCGGCGCAGCAGAAGTAGTACCGCTCGCCCTCGTAGTCGCGGAACAGGCCGGCCGCCACGGCGGTGGCCTTGTTGACCGGGGTGCCCTCCATCACGGGGCAGGTGGTCATGTCGGCGCCACCGGCGGCGTCGAGGAGGTTCTCACGGCCGCCGGGGGCGGGGGCGCTGGTGCTGCAACAGCTGGACATGGGTGGTGTTCCTTCCGATGTGGGTGGTAGGTGCTGCCGGGTTGCCCGGTCAGCGGGCGATGCTCTTGAATCCGCGCAGACGCAGGCTGTTGCCCACGACGAACACGCTGGACAGTGCCATGGCGGCACCGGCGAGCATCGGGTTGAGGAGACCGAGGGCTGCGACCGGGATCGCGGCCGTGTTGTAGGCGAAGGCCCAGAACAGGTTGGTCTTGATAGTGCCGAGGGTCTTGCGGGACAGCCGGATCGCGTCAGCGGCGCTGCGCAGGTCGCCGCGGACCAGGGTGATGTCCGAGGCCTCGATCGCGACGTCGGTGCCGGTTCCCATCGCCAAGCCGAGGTCGGCCTGCGCGAGCGCGGGGGCGTCGTTGACACCGTCTCCGACCATCGCGACGACCTTTCCCTCGCCTTGGAGGCGGGTGACGACATCGACCTTGTCCTTCGGGAGGACTTCGGCGATGACCTGGTCGATACCGACCTCGGCGGCGATCTGGCGGGCGACCGCCTCGTTGTCGCCGGTGAGCAGCACCGGAGTCAGGCCGAGTGCCTTGAGCTGGGCGATGGCCTCCTTGCTGGTCGGCTTGACGGTGTCGGCGACGATGAGGATGCCGCGAGCGGCACCATCCCATCCGACGGCGACGACGGTCTTGCCTTCGCTTTCGGCCTGCGCCTTCGCGGCGGCAACCTCGGCGCTCAGGCGCAGCGACCACTCGGCCAGCAGCGATTCCCGGCCGACGATGAGTGCGTGTCCGTCGACGACACCCTGCACGCCCTTGCCTTCCAGGTTCGTGAACCCTTCCACGGTGGGGAGGGTGCCGGTCTGCTGGGTGGCGCCCTTCGCGATCGCCTGCGCGATGGGGTGCTCGGAGGCGTCTTCGAGTGCACCGGCGAGGCGGAGTAGCTCGTCCGCATCGGTGCCCGGCTCGGTGACGACGTTGACCAGGGTCATCTTGCCGGTGGTGACGGTGCCGGTCTTATCGAGCACGACGGTGTCGACCTTGCGGGTGGATTCCAGCACTTCCGGGCCCTTGATCAGGATGCCCATCTGCGCGCCGCGGCCGGTGCCGACCAGCAGCGCGGTCGGCGTGGCAAGACCCAGGGCGCACGGGCACGCGATGACCAGCACGGCGACGGCGGCGGTGAACGCGGCAGCGACAGGGAACCCGGCACCCAACCATGCCCCCATCGCGACGACGGCGATGAGGATCGCAATCGGGACGAACACGCCGGAGATCTTGTCGGCCAGGCGCTGCACCTCAGCCTTTCCGGTCTGGGCGTCCTCGACGAGCTTGGCCATCTGCGCCAGCTGCGTGTCCGAGCCGACCCGAGTGGCGCGAACTACCAAGCGTCCGCCGGCGTTCACCGTGGCTCCGGTGACGGGGTCGCCTTCGGCGACCTCGACCGGGACGGATTCGCCGGTGAGCATGGAGGCGTCCACGGCGGACGTGCCGGAAACCACGACACCGTCGGTGGCGATCTTCTCGCCCGGGCGGACGATGAACTCGTCCCCCGCCTGCAGGTCCTCGACCGGGATCTTCGTCTCCACCCCGTCGCGCAGCACGGATACTTCCTTCGCGCCGAGCTCGAGCAGCGCGCGCAGCGCGGCGCCGGCCTGACGCTTGGACCGCTTCTCGAAGTAGCGGCCGGCGAGGATGAACATCGTCACCCCGGCGGCGACTTCGAGGTAGATGTTCGCGGCTCCTTCCGAGGGGGCGAGGGTGAGCTCGAACGGGTGCGTCATCCCGGGGGTGCCGGCGGTGCCGAAGAACAGCGCGTACAGCGACCACAGGAACGCGGCGGTCGTGCCCATCGAGATGAGCGTGTCCATCGTCGCGGTGCCGTGCTTGAGGTTCGCCCACGCCGCCTTGTGGAACGGGAACGCCGCCCACACGATGACCGGCGCCGCCAGCGCCAACGACGCCCACTGCCAGTAGGTGAACTGCAGGGCGGGGACCATCGCCATCGCGATGACCGGGACGCTCAGGACGATGGAGACGATGAGCCGATTGCGGAGGCTGGTCAGCTCCGGGTCGGCATCGTCCGCGTCCCCGCCCTCGGCGGTGTCGTTCTTGGCCTTCTTCGGGGCCGGAAGCGCCGCGCTGTAGCCGGTCTTCTCGACCTCGGCGATCAGCAGGGCCGGGTCGTATCCGGCGGGGATGGTGACCTTCGCCTTCTCGGTGGCGTAGTTGACCGTGGCGGCGACGCCGTCGAGCTTGTTCAGCTTTTTCTCGATCCGCATCGCGCAGGAGGCGCAGGTCATCCCGCCGATCTGGAGTTCGACGGCGGAGTCCGCGGTCTGTTCTGCGGGGGCTGTGGTGCTCATGGTGTTCCTTCTTCTCTCAGATCACCGCGGGGCGGTCAGTGACCGTCGCCCGTGTCGCTGTGTGTGTCGTCCGTGTCCGTGTCGCCGGTGCCGTGCCCGGCGTCCACGACGAACTCGGCGGTGTGGACCTGCCCGTCGACCTGGAAGTCGAGGTAGAGCAGGTACCGGCCGGTGGTAGGCGCCTCGGCCGCGAATCGGATGTCGGGTCCGGCGGTGTCGCCGTCCTGCGGGTCGTCGCCTTCGGCGTGCACGTGCAGGTAGGCCAGGTCCCCATCGCGCAGCGCGACGAGGTGCCCGAAGGCCCCAAGGTACGGCTGCAGGGTGGTGACTGGCTGCCCGTCACGGGTGACCGACAAGGTTAGCTCGGAGCTCTCCCCCGCGGTCAGGTCCCCATCGAGGGTGACCGTGTACCCGTCGACCTCGCTTGTCGTCGACGTGGCGGTCGCCGGGTTCGGGGTGAACGCGCCCGCGACGTCGACCGTGCGGGTCAGGGTGACCTTGTCGGGGCCGTCGGCGACGTCCGGCACGAAGTCGGCATAGATCCGGTAGCTGCCGGCTTCGGTCCACTCCCAGGAGGTCGTCCAGGTGCCGGTGGCCTCGTCGAGCGTGGGGTGCACGTGCCGGAACTGGGTTCCATCGGTGCGCACCACGATCAGGTGCAGGTCCTTCTCATGCGAGGACTCGTACGCGGTCAGCGCAGTCCCGTCAGCGTCGAGGATCTGGAAGCTCAACTCGCCTGACTCGCCCGTTCCGGTGGGCGCGGCGATCGGGCTGAGTTCGTATCCGTAACCGGAGAGGGAGACGCCGGGGATGGTGGCGGTCTCGGCGGTGTCCTCGCCGGTCATGCCGGCGTGATCGGCCATCGAGCTGTCGTCAGCCGCGGCCGTCCAGTTGGCGACGGCGCTGTCCGGGACGACAGCTGCCGCGATGCCGAACGCCCCGCCGAAAGCCACGACGACGCCGGCGCCATACAGGCTGAGTCGTCCCGCAGCGTTCATCAGGCGCGCACCGCGGAGTAACCAGCCTCGTCGACCGCGGCCAGCACGGCGGCGTCATCCAGAGCACTGGTGGAAGACACGACGAGCTTGCCGGTCTGGGCGCTCACCTGGATCTCGTCCACGCCGGGGATCTGGGAGACCTCTTCACGGATGGACATCTCGCAGTGTCCGCACGTCATGCCGGTGACCTGGTACTCGCTGGTGGC
This sequence comes from Microbacterium luteum, assembly GCF_015277875.1. NCBI lineage: Bacteria > Bacillati > Actinomycetota > Actinomycetes > Micrococcales > Microbacteriaceae > Microbacterium > Microbacterium luteum. The sequence continues at coordinate 3,370,842 of NZ_CP063814.1, forward strand.
CATGATGGTTTCCTTCCGTCGGTGATGCGCCAGAATCGGCGACACCCACCCTAACACCCCTACCCCCCTAGGGTATTCCGGAGTACTGAGGAAATCGTGGTGTCCATGCTCAGATTTGTTTGTGGCATCGCGTGAGACCTACCGCCTCGAACCGGCCGCCTGTGCGTGAATTACGTCTCCCGCCCAGCAGCTATCCCCTTGCTGCAGGAGAGATCACCCGAACCACCCGACCGAAATGTCCATATGGACACCACGTGGACACTTCATCTGCGAAATGGACATTTTAGAAAAATCCCTACACCCGGCCCGTCAAATGTCCGACCCCCCCTACTACTGTTGTGTGTGTCAGATACACAACATGGCGCGAGCCGTTAGGCGCGGGCGGCGTGTGCCGGCATGCCGGACCGCCCCACCAGGGGCGAACGGCCGGCTTCGCCGACGCGATGACGCGCCGGCCGCGAGCGGGCGGATTTGCTCAGCGCGCCTGGAGGAGGCGCGCTTTCAGACGCTCTCCCCGCGCCTGGCGTTGGCTCTCCAGATCTCCCAGGCCCTCGTGAGCTGCCCGTTGTTGGATTCCGCGGCCGCGGCGCCCTCTTCTGCGGTGAGGGCGGTGTAGCCGCCGAGCTGACCGGCCGTCACCTGTGCTCGGGCGTTGAGGTCCGCGTAGACCGCGCGGGCGACCGCCTGCGGGATCGAGTCGCCCACGGCGACGAATCCGTGTCCTCGCATGAGTGCGACCGCCGCGCCCCCGAGGGTCGCAGCAAGGTCCGCGCCGAGCGAACCGCTGCGGATCAGCAGGTCGCTGGAGGACCCGACGCTGTCACGGATCTCGAAGACCGGGACCGCTTCGCCGAGGAAGCCCGCCATGTGCCACACCGCCTGCAGAGGCGTCCTGGAGATGCTGAAGGGCACCATCGACGCGGAGTGGCTGTGGACAACGGCCTGGACATCGGCGCGTGCCCGGTAGATCTCGCCGTGGATGAATCGTTCGAGATAGCTCGGTCTGTCGTCCGCGGTCGTCCCGTCCAATCCGATCACCTGAATGTCGTCGGGCGTGACGAGGCCGGGGGCCAGGTTTCTGGAGATGAGGAACCTGCTCGGGTCGTCGGGGTCACGGACGCTCACGTGGCCGAAAGCATCGAGGATGCCGTGGCGGACGAGAATGCGATTCGCATCGACGAGATCCTCTCGAACCCCTAGTCGATCACCAGTTGACATCCTTCATCGCTCCCTACTGCAGACGTACGTGTCGCTGTCAGCCCGAACACGCGGCTCACTCACCGTATACGGCGCTGTCACTCCTGCTCGACATCTCACGCGAACGCCTGCCCGAAGACCCGGACATCGCCCATCGCAGACGCGACCTGGATCAGCGTCGGCCCATCCTCGGCGAACGCGGCGGCGAACGCGCTCTCGAGCTCCTCCGGGTTGGACGCCCGCCAAGACTTCAGTCCCAGGCTTCGGGCGTACGATGCGTGGTCGATCGGGGGCCGGAAGGTCCAGCGCATCGCATCCTCTGCGCCGGGCTCTCCGAGCGAGCTGCCCATCGCTCCCGTCACGGTCGCGACGTCCCGCCAGCCCCCGTTGTCGAGGACGAGGTAGACGACCGGAACGTCGTACGCGGCAGCGGTGTGGATCGCTGTGGAGTTGAACATGAACCCGCCATCGCCGAGGACGGCGATCACTCGACGATCGGGACGAGCCATCTGGATGCCGACCGCCGCCGGCGCGCCCCAACCCTGAGCACTCGCCTTCCCCGAGAGGCCGAAATACGTCCACGGTGCGCCATAGTCGACGAGTGTGTCGATGAAGCCCTCCGCGGATCCGCACTGGTTGACGACGATCGTCTCGGAGCCGCCGAGGCGATGGATGAGGTCCGCGATGTGGGCCGCCGATACCGCGCCATCAGCCTCGCCGAGCAGGCGCGACCGCAAGGCTTCGCGGCCCGCTTCCCAGCGCTCTCTGAGCCCTCGCACCCGCCCGCCCGAGCTCACGGGTACCGCTCCGCCTTCAGCGAGGCGATCGGCGACCGCATCGAGCAGGCGCCCGGGGTGGCTGAGGATGCCGACCTGACCTGCGTACTGCCGGCGCAGAGCGAGCGGGTCCACGGTGACCTGCACCACGAGGCTGTCACCGAAATCCGGCAGGGGCATCGCCAGCCCCTCGGTGAGCTCGGCGCCGAGGAGGACGACGACGTCTGCGCCCTCCAGTGCAGGGCTCGATGCGGTCAGCTTGCCGACGTACCTCGGATTGGTGTTCGGGAAGGCGAGGTCGGCGCCCTTGATCTCCCCGAGCACGGACGCGTCCACCAGGTCGGAGAGCCTTTCCAGCGCGGCAATCGCACCGTACCGCGCGACCTCTGTCCCCACCACGATGACCGGACTGGCCGCCGTCCTGAGAATCTGGGCGAGACGCTCTACCGCATCCGGATCGAGCGCCTCATGCAGATACTCGGTCACCGGTCCCGGGGTGAACTCGATCTCCTCTTCCAGAAAGTCCATCGGAATGCCGAGGTGCACCGGACCGTAGGGAGGGGTGGAAGCGATCTGGAACGCTCGCTCGAGGAACTCCGGAAGCCGCTCCGCCCGGGGGATCTCAGCCGACCACTTCGTGTACTGCTGTGTCGCCTCTGTGATGGCCCGGGGAACGTTTTCGGCGCCCAGGCATCCCTGCAGGCGGCCTTCGCCTCGACGGGGTTTGCCCGAGGCTGACGGGAACAGCGCCTCCCAGCACCGCCGGCATGGATCGCGCCGCGCTTGCTGCGACGACGTACAGCGCGCAGCGCTGCCCCCCTACGAGAGCAGAACGGTCACGGTCTTCGTCTCGGTGTACGAGATCAGTTCGTCGAGGGACTCCTCGCGGCCGATCCCCGAAGCCTTCACCCCTCCGAACGGCAGTCCCCAGAAGTGCCGGCTGCCACTGTTGACGAGGATGTAGCCGGCCTCGATCTGCCGGGCGACGACGTGGGCGCGCGTGACGTCGCGCGTCCAGATGCTCGAGGTGAGCCCGTACTGGACGCCGTTGGCGATCCGTACGGCCTCCTCGTCGGCGTCGAAGGTGGTGACGGAGAGGACGGGGCCGAAGATCTCGTTCTGCTCGACGAACGACCCGGGGCTGACACCGGTGAGCAGCGTCGGCTCGACGAACCACCCCTCATCGAGGCCGGCGGGACGGCCGCCGCCCGTCGCCACGGTGGCACCCGCCTTCCTGCCTTCGGCGATGGCGCTGATGGACTTCTGGAACTGTGCCTCCGACACGAGCGGGCCCATGTCCACGGACGGGTCCAGCGGGTCTCCCACCCGGATCGCGGCCATGCGCTCGGCGACCCGGCCGATCACTTCGTCGGCCACCGAGGAGTGCACGAGCAGGCGGCTCGTCGAGCCGCAGCTCTGTCCGGCGACCCACGTGAAGTTCATACCCGCGACGGCACCGGCCGCAGCCGCCTCCAAATCGGCGTCGGCGAAGACGATCTGAGCGTTCTTTCCGCCCAGTTCGAGCGACACGTGCTTGACTCCGGTCTCGGCTGCATCCCGCTGGATCGATTGCCCCGTCGCGGTGGACCCGATGAAACCGATCCGGCGGACCTCGGGATGACGCACCAGCGCGCGTCCGGTCACCGCGCCGCGACCGCTGACGGTGATCAACAGATTGTCCGGGAGGATCCCGACCGCGAGCTCGGCCAGGCGCAACGAAGACAGCGGCGTCTGGTCCGGGGCCTTGAGGACCACGGCGTTGCCGGCGACGAGGGGCGCGGCGACCTTCGCCGCCGCGAAGAAGAAGGGATGGTTGAACGCACCGATACGCGCGACCACTCCGTAGGGCACCTGCATGGTGTAGTGGAGGTTCGTGCTCACCGGAATCGTCCGGCCACCGAGGTCGAGCGCCATGTCGGCGAAGATCTCCATGAGTTCCGCCGCCGCGTCCACATCGCCCCTCATCATCGAGAGGGTGAACCCGCCGTCCAGTGCGTCGAGAGTGGCGAGCTCCTCACGGTGCTCTCGGATCGTCGCAGCGAGTTGCCGGATCACGGCGGCCCGGGCTCGGGGCGGCATCGCGCCCCAGGCCGGCTGCGCAGCCTGCGCCGCCGCCACCGCGCGCCCGACCTCCTCCTCGGAGAGGTCGGGGGCGGAGGTCAGGGGACGCCCGGTCGTGGGGTTCTCGACCTCGTAGCGCGCGGCACTGGCCCACGGCTTGCCATCGAGAGTGACGGTCCATTCCCGGTCTGCGACATCGGTCGACGGGCTCATCATTGACTCCTCGTTTCCAGCAGAAGCGGTTTCTGTGTTCCAGAGGAGCATGCCCACCCTCTGGGACGGGAGGATGGTCCTCGCAGCCGCGACGCATCGCCTCCTCCTCCGAGCGCGGCCGCGAAGGCCTTCCTCGGGCCCACTTGACGTAAGGCGCGCGTGTGTGGCAGAATCAATTTCTGCACATCAGAAACTATGCCTCGGCCCGCTTCGACGTGCGACGTCGGAGCGGTGTCGAAGCATTACACTACGGATAGGCGCGACGATGAGCACTTCCAGCATGACGATCTACGACGAGATCCGTCGCGGAATGATACCGGCGTACATCTACAACGACGCGGAGATCTTCGCGCGCGAACGAAAGAACCTTTTCAGCCGCGCCTGGCTGTTCGTGGGCCACGAGTCCGAGATTCCTCAGGCCGGCGACTACGTCGTCCGGCGAATACTCGACGACTCGTTCATCATCGTCCGCGACGAGAAGGGTGAGATCCGCGCCCACTTCAACATGTGCCTGCATCGCGGCATGCAGGTCTGCCGGGCCGAGATGGGGAACGCCTCGCACTTCCGCTGCCCGTACCACGGGTGGTCCTACCGCAACGACGGACGCATCGTCGGACTCCCCTTCCACGAGGAGGCCTACGGCGGCGAGGCCGGGTTCAGCCGAAAGGGCGCACGGCTCCTGCCGGCGCCGAACCTCGGTATGTACAACGGCCTGATCTTCATCAGCATGGACCCGGATGCGCCGAGCCTCGAGGACTACATCGGCGACTTCAAGTTCTATCTCGACTACTACACCCGGCAGAGCCCCAGCGGCATCGAGCTCCGGGGCCCGCAGCGGTGGCGCGTCAAGGCGAACTGGAAGATCGGCGCCGAGAACTTCGCCGGCGACATGTACCACACGCCCCAGACGCACACCTCGGTCGTCGAGATCGGGCTGTTCCGCGAGCCGAAGGCCGAGAAGCGCAAGGACGGCAACACATACTGGGCCGGCAACGGAGGCGGCACGACCTACAAGCTCCCGCCGGGCACGCTCGAGGAGCGGCTGCGGTACGTCGGCTACCCGGACGAGATGGTCGAGCGGATGAAGGCGACCTGGTCTCAGGAGCAGCTCGATGTCATCGGCCGCGACGGGTTCATGATCTCCGCGGCCTCGCTCTTCCCGAACATGTCCTTCGTCCACAACTGGCCCAAGGTCGAGGAGGGTTCGGACGAGGACGTGCTCCCGTTCATCTCCATCCGGACGTGGCTTCCGATCAGCGAGGACGAGACCGAGGTGTACTCCTGGTTCGCGGTCGACGCTGAGGCTCCGGAGGAGTTCAAGGCACTGTCGTACAAGGCCTACCTGATGTGCTTCGGGTCGACGGGCATGTTCGAGCAGGACGACGTGGAGAACTGGGTCTCGCTCACGAACACGGCGAAGGGATCAATGGCGCGGCGCCTGCTCCTGAACAGCCGCATGGGCATCCTCAAGGATGGATCGCCGGTCGTCGAGCCGCTCGGCCCCGACCAGTTCGCCGGCCCCGGCGTCGCGCACGTGGGCTACGGCGAGTACAACCAGCGCCATCTGCTCCACCGCTGGGCGGACTACCTGGAGTCGGAGTACGAGGGCGTCGACTTCCGTGCCCTGTCGATCGGCGGCGAGCCGCCACTGGATGTCGAGCCCCGACCTGCGGGCATCACGAACAATGGTCAGAAGGTGGTCCGATGATCGAGGAGACCGGCAAGGCAGTTTCCGAAGTCTCCCGGCTTCGCAAGTCGTCAACCCTCGCCGACCGGGTGGGCTCGTCCCTGCCCTTCACGAGCGAGCTGCACGCCACGATCCATCGCTGGCTCGTCGAAGAGGCCTACACTCTCGACCAGCAGCGGTATGAGAGCTGGCTGGACATGCTGACGGAAGACATCCACTACGTCATGCCCGTCCGCGTGACCACCGCACTCGGCACGCCCTTCAGCACGTCCCCCGGGATGGCGCACTGGGACGAGAACAAGTACTCGCTCAGCCGGCGCGTCGCACGGTTCCTTACCGAGCATGCCTGGACCGAGGACCCTCCGTCCCGGCTGCGTCACTTCGTGACCAACGTGCGGGTGTTCGAGACCGACGTGCCCGGCGAGGTGCTCGCCGACTCCGCGATGCTGCTGTTCCGCAGCCGAGGAGACGTGAACGAGCCGTCGATCATCTCCGCCCACCGGGAGGATGTGTTCCGTGACGTCGGAGGCGAGTACAAGCTCGCGCGCCGCGTCATCCTCGTCGACGAGTCGGTGCTGCGCACCCAGAACCTGGCGATCTTCCTGTGACCCTGGAGTGGGAAGGCGCCGACGTCGATCGGGCCGCCGCGATCGCCGCCGCCGAGGAGCGCGCACGTTTGGTCGCGCGCACCGTCGGCGAGCCGCTCACGATCGCCAACGAGTTCTCTGAGATCACGGTGAGCCGGGTCGAGACCCGCAACGGGACGCGTCTGCTCATCGACTCTCCGAAATCCGGACAATGGATCGCACTCGACCCGCTCGAGCTGGAGGCGCTCACCTGGCAGACCGTCCAGACGTTCTCAGCGATGATCGGGTCGCCGTACGCGCCCGTGTTCCCCGACCCCGACCCATCATCAACGAGGAATGACCATGGCCACGGTGAAGGCTGACCTCTCCCTCTGCCAGGGCTACGCGAACTGCGTCGTGGCCGCGGGAGACTACTTCGACATCGACGACGACGGCAAGGTCGTGCTCTTGCAGCTCGAGGTGCCGGACGCGGAGCGCACTCGCGTCGAGGAAGCCGCCCGAAGCTGCCCGGTCTCGGCGCTGTCTGTCGAGGGTTGAGCCGATTCGCATGTCTCACGTCGTCGTCGTCGGTGCTTCCGTCGCCGGAGTCAAGCTCGTACAGAATCTTCGTTCGGAGGGGTTCACCGGCGCGATCACGCTGGTGGACCAGGAGAGCCATCCCCTCTACGACCGTCCCCCGCTGTCGAAGAAGTACCTCAGCGGCGCCGCATCCGACCCGGAGATCGCGCTGACGACGGCGGAAGCGCTCGAAGGCCTGCGGGTCGAGACCCGTTTCGGCGTCGCCGCGACCGAGCTGGATCCTGCCGGCAAGACGCTGACGCTCGCCGACGGCAGCGAGCTGACCTACGACATCCTCGTCATCGCGACGGGTGCCCGAGCTCGCCGAACCCCGTGGGCTTCCACTCCCGGCGTCCACGTGCTGCGTACCCGCGCCGATGCCGACGAGCTGCGCAAGGAGCTCGTTCCGGGCCGCCACCTCGCGGTGGTCGGCGCCGGATTCATCGGCGCCGAGGCGGCCGCCACAGCGCTTGCGGCCGGTGTCAAGGTCACCATCATCGAACCGATCGGTGCTCCGATGGGCCGGGCGATGAATATGGAAGTGGGCGGTATCTTCGCGGAGAAGTACCGCAGGGAGGGTGCTGAGCTACGCTTCGGCGTCTCCGTCGAGAACGTCGAGCGCACGGGTGACCGCGTCCAGGTCACGCTCACCGATGGCGCGACGCTGGATGTCGACGCTGTCCTGCTCGGTATCGGAGCGGTCGTCAACACGGAGTGGCTCGAGTCGTCGGGCCTCGCGCTGGATAACGGTGTCGTCTGCGAAGGCACGCTTGCCGCCGTCGGCGTCTCCCACGTGTATGCGATCGGCGACGTGGCACGATTCATGAACCGACGGCATCCCGACCCGATCCGGTTGGAGCACTGGACGAGCGCGACGGATCAGGCGCTGATTGTCGCGCATAACATCGCTCACCCGGATGACCTGCGCAGCTACGACCCGACGGAGTATGTGTGGAGCGACCAGTACGACTGGAAGATCCAGATCGTCGGGCATACCGGATCTGATCACTGGACGATGGTGGGCGACCCTGCGCAGGACCGCTTCGCCGTCGTGTACGGCGAGAGCCAAGGGCAGGCCGAAGGTGCCGTCATCGTGAACTGGCCGCGTGCCCTCGTCGACGCCCGCCGCTCGGTCGCCTCGCGAGCGAAGGCGGACGAGCTGATACATCGGCTGCGCGCCCTCCTCGAGCCCTCGAGCACGGCTCCGGCGAAGGCGGCCGCCCGATGAGAGCTGACGACACCACCCTCCCCCTCCTGCACGGTCACCGCATCCCGCGAATCGGGGTGGGCACGTGGCCACTCACGGGAGACGAGTGCGCAACGATGGTCGAGAAGGCGGTCGGCTACGGTTACCGCCTGTTCGATACGGCGTACAAGTACGCGAATGAGGAGGCCGTCGGTGCCGGTCTGCGTGCATCGGGCATCCCTCGTGACGAGGTCTTCATCACGAGCAAGTTCAACAAGGAGGACCACAGCGTCGAGGGAGTGCAGCGCGCGTACGACCGATCGCTGAAGACCCTTCGCGTCGACTACCTCGATCTGTTCCTGATCCATTGGCCGGTTCCGGCCCTCGACCGATACGTCGAAGCGTGGAAGGGTCTGGTGAGACTGCTCGAAGAGGGACGAGTGAAGGCGATCGGCGTCTCCAACTTCAAGTCTCACCACCTTCAGCGCGTCGTCGACGCGACCGGTGTCGTCCCCGACGTCGATCAGATCCAGCTCAGCGTCGACATCGCCCGTGTCGAACAGCGCAGCTTCCAGCGCGCTCACGGCATCCTGACCGAGGCGTGGAGCCCGCTCGGACGCGGAGGAGCCCTGCTGTCCGATCCCGCGGTGACCGCGATCGCGTCGAAGTATGACAAGTCGCCCGCACAGGTCCTACTGCGCTGGCACATCGAGGAAGGGATCGTTCCCGTCCCGCGCGCCGGCGATGAGAAGCATCTCGCGCAGAACATCGACGTCTTCGATTTCACGCTCAGCTCGGAGGATATGGCGACGCTGAGTGGGCTGGATCAAGGCGAAGAAGCCGCCCGCGACCCGGACGATCCGGCCAACGGGCACTGAGGCCCACGGCGGCGGGTCGGTCGCTCCCGCAGCCACGCTCATCAGCGGCGTGTTCGCGTGCGCAGCGCATCCATGGGCGCTACGACGACCCGGGCCGGTTCACCCCAACAGTTCGGCGAGGCGGATCGCGGCGTCCTGCAGTGACCGCGCTAGGGACTTGACCTTGCCCGGCGGTAACCGCTGCACGGGCGCGGAGGCGTTGATCGCCAGTCGCAGTCCCGACGAGACGTGGACCGGGACCGCGACGCTCGCCACGCCGTCCTCGCTTTCCTGCCGATTCACGGCATAACCGTCCAGTCGTGTCCGAACCAGTTCGGCGACGAGTTCGTCTCGGGAACGTATGGAGTTCGGTGTGACGATCTCGAGCTGCTCGTCCGGGTACAGCCGGAAGAGCTGCTCGTCGCTCAGCTCGGCAAGCAGCGCCTTGCCGGTCGAGGTGCAATGCGCCGGCAGGGTCTTGCCCAGTCTCGAAACCACGCGCACGGCCACATCGGGCTCGGCAACGGCGAGGAATCGGACATGGTTGCCCTCGAGCGTGCCCAGGTGGCAGGTCTCACCGAGGGCGGCGCTGAGGTCCTCGAGGATCGGCTGCGCCAGTCTCGGGACATCCATCCTGCGCAGCACCGAGAAGGCCACCGTCGTCAGCGCCGGGCCAGGGCCGTAAGCCTTGGTCACCGGGTTCTGCCGCACGAAGCCGCGCCATGCCAGCATCGCGAGAAGTCGGTGCGCGGTCGAGGTCGCCACCCCGAGGAGGGCACCGGCGTCCGTGAGCCGCAGCTCGTGCTCCTCACCCAGCAGCAGGATCAGCTTCAGCGCGTTGTCGACCGACTCGATCGGATACTGGGGTGGATCGCCCGGCGACCCGAGCTGTCGATTCTGCACGGCAGAAAGCTTACTTGCAACGTGGGCGCGCTCCTCCTGCACCGCGCGCTCCGATGCCGACCCGACAGGCGGGAGGATCGTCTCCGCGGTGCCACTGCAGCCCGTGCCACCCCACGCCGCCCGCGTGGCTCCCTGTGACGGCCCCGACGGCCCAGGCGCTCTACGGTCGGAGCAGGACCTTCAGGCTGCTGGACGCGTCGCGGGACTGCTCGAAGGCGGCGGCGGCATCGTCGAAGGCGAACTCGTGGGTCGCCAGCGGCGACAGATCGATCCCCTGGGCGTCGGACGCCTGACGATCGACTCGAGGACGGCCTCGTACTCGCGATGAGCGATGGCGAACGACTGCGGGTGCCACAACTGATAGATGTGTAAGCAGCGTTCCGGGTAGGAGTCCACTACCCGCCCCAACGGGATGTCTGCACGCGCGACGCAGCAGCGGAGGAACGCGTGGTGCGCCACCAGCCAGGCGCCCATGTCACCGACTGCCAGCGCCGCATCCATTAGCGTCCCGTACTCGCGCGAAGCGCCGATCTCGGAGCGCAGCATCCGTCCACCGTCCGGCGCGCGCCTAAGGACTCCAGCTGAAGCCGGACACCGTAGAGCTGGTCGACCTCTTCTACGTCCGGGTGATACACCGTCGCTCGGCGATGGTATCGGCCTCGTTTGAGCCTTTCTTCCCGCAGCAAGCGAAACGCCTCGTGCAAATGACCTCCCCGTCGATCCAGGTCTTTCAACTTGGGTGAGTCCCATAGCGTGGTGTCACTTCCCACAGGGTCCTCGTCGTCGTTGACGAAGTGAGGGCCATCGTGGGAGACCAGTTGTTCCGCCAAGAACCCTGAAAGTGATCCCACGATGACCCAGTACCAGTCTGCCTTGACGACCTTGATCGGCGAAGTCCTCGCCGATCCCGACCTCGCCCACTCGGACGTGTTCCGTCGGATGCTGCAGGCCGGCCTGCAAGACCTGATCGACGCGGAAGCGACGATGAAGATCGGCGCGGCCCCGCACGAGCGCACCCCGGAGCGCACCACCCGCCGCAACGGGACCCGCCCGAAGACCCTCGCGACGCCGGCCGGGGAAGTCGACCTTGCGATCCCGAAGCTGCGGGAGGGGTCGTTCTTCCCCAGCTTGCTGCACCCGCGCCGCCGGGTCGACAAAGCGCTCTACGCGGTGATCTGCCAGGCCTGGATCGATGGGGTCTCCACACGGAAGGTCGACCAGCTGATCCGAGCGTTGGGCAACGACACCGGCATCTCGAGGTCGACGGTGTCCCGGATCTGCGGGGAGATCGACGAGGCCGTGCAGGAGTTCCTGCACCGTCGCATCGATCACACCTGGTTCCCCTATCTGTTCCTCGACGCCACCTACCTCGACGTCCGGGTCCGCGGCCGCGTCGTCTCGCAAGCCCTCGTCGTCGCGACCGGCGTCAGCGGTGACGGCCGCCGGGAGATCCTCGGGATGGCGCTCGGCGACGCGGAGACCACGGACTTCTGGACCGAGTTCCTCCGCGGCCTGCGCGACCGGGGGTTGAAGGTCGCGACCGACGCGGACCCGCTCGGCGTCGCCTTGGTCACATCCGACGCGCACGCCGGCCTGAAAGCCGCGGTCAAGGCGATCCTGCCCGGGTCCGGGTGGCAGCGTTGCCGCGTCCACTTCGCGCGAAACGTGACCCAGAAACTCGGATCGGCCCGCTCGAAGCCGGTCAACGCGATGATCACCACGATCTTCGCGCAAACCACCCCCGAAGCCGTCACCGCGCAATACCGGGCCGTGACCGACGGGCTCCGCTCGTCGTTCCCCGAGATCGCCGACATGCTCGCCGCCGCCGAGGCAGACCTCACCGGGTTCGCGGTCATGCCACGCGAGCATTGGCAGAAGATCTGGTCGAACAACCCCATCGAGCGACTGAACCGCGAGATCAAACGTCGCGCCGACGTCGTCCAGATCTTCCCCGACCGCGACAGCGTCACCCGGCTCATCGGCGCCGTCCTGCAAGAGCAGCACGAGGAATGGCAGTACGGCGAACGCCGCTACTTCTCCGACATCTCCATGCGCAAGCTCATCCACACCCTCCACGAGCACACCGAGACACCCCGCGCCGAGCTCTACCTCACCGCCTGACCCCACCCATCAGGAACAACCGAAGTGACACCACGCCACGGGACTTGACCTTCAACTTTCCATCCTGCGTGAGGCGGCAGTGGCGGTGACACTCCACTGCTCGGAAGAGCACTATTTCGCGCTATTGATCCGGACCCCGATGGTCGGAAGCTGTTCAGTGCCGCGTCATCGGCGCAATACGCTGGGAGACGGGGCTTCCTCTGCCCCGGGAGGACACCATGCAACCAGATAACCTCACGGTCACGGCTCGGGTGGCGCGCACAGCCGTCCCCGGGCGGCTGGACGATCTCACCGAGTGGGCGCATGGTTTCACCGGCCGGGCCCAGTCGTTCCCCGGCTACCGGGAGTCGAAGGTCCGAGTCTCGGAACGGCACCGGCGCCAGGTTGTCGTCGAGATCACGTTCGCTTCCCCCCATGACCTCATCCGGTGGGAGGACAGTAAGGAGCGGCAGGCGCACCTGCAACAGGCCGTGCCGCTCACGATCGGGCAGGCCCGTCCACTGACTCCGGACGCCCTCACCGGTGCAATCCCGACGGCCGGTCCCGCGCGCCCGCGGTGGTGGACGGCGATTTTAGTGTGGATCGCGCTGGTACCGCCTGCCATGTTCAACGCCTACTTCATCGCTCCGCTCCTGACCGGCCTGCCGCCGTACCTCCAGATCCTATGTACGACGCCACTGACCGTCGCGTGCGTCATCTGGGTGATGTTGCCTCTATTGCACGCGCTCGAGGAGAGCATCCGCCACTGGCTCGCGTGGCGGCGCGGGCGCTGAGCGTCTGCCCCATTAGGCGCTGTCGCGGCGGGCAAAGCCCTCTCCGCTCCCTCTTGTCAATCTTGCCTACCTTGGTGAGGGGCATGTCGTCGACGGCGATCAGCCGCTCGGGGTGCTTATGCTTAGCCACCCCGGCGGACTCCATGGCGGCGCGGATCCGTTCGAGCCCGAGCGGGCCGCCCTCCTTGAGACTCACGTAGACGCATACCCGCTCGCTGAACACGGGGTCGAGCATCGCGACGGCGGCCGCTAGATCGAAGCTGTCATAGCGGTAGACGAGGTCCTCCACCTCTTCGCACGAAATCTTCTCGCTGCCTCGGTTGATCATGTCGAGATGTAGCCATCCTCGGTGAAGGACCGCGCGTTCGTCTCAGGTGCGCGGTAGCATCCGCGCGGGGTGTAGCGGATCGGTTTCCTGCTCGAGCATAGATCGACGGCTCATCAGATGCCTCCAGAGTTCTTTTCGTCGGTTATGTCGGTGTGGTGATCAGCGGCGGCGCTGGCGCTTGCCGCCCCAGAACGCGCGGACTGCCATGGTGATCGCTTCGTCTTTGGTGAGGCGATCACCACGGGCCGCGGCTTCGTCGCGTGCCTGGTTGATGTACTCGAAGACGTCCGGAGGTAGTCGGAAGGTCGCGGGGTGTTTTTCGATGCGCTGGACATTGTACGGGCCGCGCTTCTTGCCGGTGCGGGGCGACGTGTCACACCCCAATCAGGGCGGCTTCGACGTCGTCATCGGCAACCCACCCTACGTCAACCGGCGCGAGCTCAGCTACCGCATCACCGGCTTCGAGACAGACAACGTCGACGACATCTACGCCTCCTGCTGCGAGCGCTCGGCGCAGATCACGCGCCCGGATGGCCGGCTCAGCCTGATCGTTCCCATCCGCAGCCAGTTCGCCGATCGCGACGAGTCACTGCGGAAGTTCTACGAGCGGCGGTTCGATGCGATCTGGGTGAGCACCTTCCAGGAACGCCCGGCTGCCCTGTTCCAGGTGAAGGTGCGCAGCACGATCATCACCGCCGCCGGGTATGGCAGCGTCTCCGAGCTGCACACGACGCTCACCCACAGCTGGATCGAGGCGTTCCGTCCGCATCTGATGGCGACACTGCGGTATTCGCTTCGGCCCGCCGGCTCGCGGACCCCGAACTGGATGCGCGCCAGCAGCGACGCGATGTTCGAGCTGATCGACACGCTGCTTGCGAAGGGCACGATCTCCTCGACGCCGCTTGTCCGTGTGAGCGACTACTCCGTCGGTTTCAAGAAGACCGCCACGTACTTCCTGAGCACGTACACGGTGCCGCCGGTCACCTACGACAAGACCACGCACGCCACGGTGCCCCTCAACGAGGGGAAGCTGTTCGTTCAGAACCGGAAGGACCAGCTCGCGGCCAGCGCGATCGCGGCGTCGCGGCTGGCGTTCCTGTGGTGGACGTTCACGGGCGACTGCTTCAACGTCACCAAGGGCACGATGTCGCAGATCCCATTCTCCCCGCACGCTTACGGGCAGGACACGTTCGATGCTCTGGTGGAGCTCGGCGAGAGGATCGAGGAGGCGCTGCCGGCCGTGCGCTCCTGGGATCTCAACTCCGGGAAGTACGTGGGCGGGTACGCGATCCCCGAACTGCGTCATCTCACCGGTCAGGCCGACGAGATCATGCTGGAGGCGATCGGCCGCATCGATCTGCTGCCGGAGATCCAGTACGCCCACGCCCGGATGTACAAGAGCACCGGGATTTCCGCGACGACACTGCGAAAGTTGCCGTTCGAGGTCGAGGTGTGACGCGCGACATCCGCACGGGTCCTTTGCCCTCGAGCGACTGCGATCGTTCGTCCGGGTCAGGATCCTCTGAGTGATGGATATGACAGGTAGGCGCTACCGGATGAGTTGACCCATCTCCCAGTCGCCGAGAGGGATCGTCCGACAAGTTCTGTCAGCGGTCCAAGCGGGACGGTGGCGGTCAGGTTGATCATCGCCGCACAGCATAGAACGCGTTCTCGAACTCGATGGGCGGGACGACACACCGACAGCGGTGGGGTGCCTACCCTTCTCAGGCGGAGTCACGGAGCGAGGTGACAAGCTCCGCGGGGAGGGCAAAGACCTTCTCG
Organism: Microbacterium luteum; assembly: GCF_015277875.1. NCBI lineage: Bacteria > Bacillati > Actinomycetota > Actinomycetes > Micrococcales > Microbacteriaceae > Microbacterium > Microbacterium luteum. Next base: position 3,385,871 of record NZ_CP063814.1, read on the forward strand.
AGCAACGGGAGAAGGTCCCGGACTGCCTCGAGGTGCTGCTCTTCGGTCAGATCGTCGATCGCCGGAGGCTCGTCGCCAGTCCAGCCGATCGCTTCCGCCACGATCGTCAGGGACCAGGAGTCCCACCTGAGCCGCCCCTCGGATCGCAGCTGCTCCCGGAACTGACCGAGCACGCCCACGGGCTGAAACGCATTGCGATCGCGCGCGAGCTCGTCGCGAACGTACAACATCGCCGTTTCGAAACCGAGCAGGAACGTGTGCACTCGCTCGAACGTGACGGGCTGCCCGATATACATTCCGGATCGCTTCACGAATGCCTCGGCGATCGAGTAGACCGGCAACTCGGCCGGCCCGTTAGTTTCACTCATCTCGACTTCCCTGCCAGCAGCTCAGGAGACGGTCATTACCCGCGGCGCCGTTTGCGGCCCCAGTAGGCGCGAAGCGCAACGGTGACGATCTCGTCCTTGGTGAGGCGGTCGCCGCGGCTGGCTGCATCCTGCTTGGCCCAGTCCATCAGTTCAAGCGCGTCGTCGGGGAGACGGATCGAGACGGGCTTCTTCTGGACGTAGACGACGTTGTAGGGCCCCCGCTTCTTCTTCGCCGGCGGTGGCGTCTCCGCCTCGGCCGACTCAGGAGGCGTCGCGCTCGCCGCTGCCGGCTTCTGGCTTGCGCGAGGTGCGCGTGCGGGTGCTTCGGACGTCGCTGCCTGGTCGACGTCGCTGGTGACTTCCTCAGCGGGGGGCGCGGCCTTGCGTGCGCGGGGCTTCGCTGCAGCTGTGGGCTTCTTCGGGGCGGCCATGGTCACTGACCACCTCCTCGGTTTCCACGGCGGCGAGCGCGGCGCTCCTCGATGCGCCGCTTCTCTTCCATGCTGATGAGCTCCGCCGGCGACAGCGAGCGGGGGCGGCGAGTGCGGCCGCGCTCGGCCTGCCTCTGGTACTCGGTCGTCTTGGCCGTGCTGACGACGTTGAGGGTGACGCCGGTGATGGTGTCGCGGCTGGTGTCGAGGTTCACGTATCGGTTCTTCGACTCTTCGCGGAACCAGCCGAGGGCGTCGCCGCCGTTCTCGTGGATGCGCTTGAGCATCGTCGAGGCGTTGTACGAGTTGACCTCCATCACGCGGCCGTTGGAGAAGGTCAGGTGGGCGGTGATCTGCTTCTGCTTGTCGTGGGACTGGCCCTTGGCGGCGTTGCGGACCTGCTTGATCAGTTCGGCGTTCGCCTGCTCGCGGCCCTTCGCGGTGCGGCCCTTGGGGATGCGCATCTCGATGTACCGGTCGCCCCCGGTGGCGTATGCCACGTCGACGCGCAGCCGACCACCCTGGCGACCCTCAACGTAGGTGCCGCTGAGGTCTTCGGGGATGACGGGCTTGGCGCCGGCCTTGCCTCGCACGGGGGCGATCGAGCCGTCCTTGCGCCGGCGCCGCGGCGGGACGTGGGTGAGGCGTCCGGTGTCAGCGAGCTCCTGGAGCGCCTGGCGGTAGAGGGCGCCGCTGGTTTCGCCGTTGAGGATCTTGCGGACCATTCGAGGCGAGCGGTGCAGCTCCTCGGCGATCTCGGCCGTGCTGATGCCCTTGCGCCGCAGATCGCGGATGAGGTCTTGGGCGGTGCGCTGCTGGTCAGCCATCAGCCCTTCTCCTCTGCCTGCTCGAGCGCCTTGGCGATGCCGGCCCGCTCGGCACGTGCTTTCAGCGCGTCACGCTGCCGCAGCGTCTCCGGCGTGATGAAGGATCCGTTGAGGTAGCCCTGCAGGCGCAGGCGCCCGGTCTTGCCGTCGTCGCCGCCGCCGATGAACCGGTCCGGCAGGGACCACGCCGGCAGCTTGGTCGTGTAGATCGCATCACCCTGGATGCCGATGAGCGTCGAGGGGTCGACCGTGAGAGCACCGGAGGTGTAGCCGCCGAGGGAGCTGGGGCCGTGGAGGACGCGAGCGCGTGCGCGACCCCAGACCTGGGCGGCGAGCTCCGGGTGGTAGAAGCTTCGGGTGCGGTCGTTCGGGCGCGACGGGATGCGATAGATCCAGAGGTTGCCCTGTCGCAGCATCTTGGCCCTGTACTCGGGCGGGACGTCATCGGGCGACGCGGCGACGCGGGTCTCGTCGCGGCCCGCGGCGGCGAATGCACCGATCGAGTGCAGCATGATGTTCCGCAGCGCGGCGAGCACAGCGCGGCGCAGGTCCGGGTGCATCTCGTCCTGCAGCTGGACTCGCTCGCGGGCGCGCGTCATGCGCTCGGTGAAGGTGTCTAGAGGCTTGGCCTTGCGGAACACCACGGCCTCGTGAGGGCGGATCTCCCACCCGTGCTTGAGGGCGACGTGGATCTCGCTGCCGTCGGCCCAGGTGTCGTGCACCGCTCCGGGCCGGTTCGGATAGAACCAGCCTTCGCGAACGTCCAGGTGCTTCACACCGAGCAGGCCAACGTGGTTCCAGCCCTGAGGGACGCGGAACCGCACGTGGAAGCGGGCGCGCGCGTAGGGGTCTTGCTCGAGCAGCTCGTACGCGGCGGCCTGGTTCAGCCGGATCGCGGGGCCGATACCGAGCTCGCGCCCGACGCCGGCGAACATGAACCGGCCGTCGACGTAGGCGAACTCGCTGATCTTCTTCGTCTTGGCCGGGTCGATCAGCGGGACGCAGTCCTCGTGCTTGGCGAACGACTCCCCCGCGACCAGGTGGTCGTAGTGGTGCAGGCCCGAGGTGAAGTGGATCTCCTGGGCGATGTCGTCTTCGACCGGCACGGGGTTGATGTTCTTCGGCAGCGACAGCGCCCACAGGTTCGTTCCGGTGGCGGCAGGGCTGTTGAACAGGCGCGCGTTCTCGTCGGCGTGGCGAATGATCGACGCGGTGACGTTCCAGGCCAGACGAGCCTGGGCAGGGGTCAGCGGCCCGTCGCCGAACCACTCCTCCGCGGTGCGGACTTCGATCTTGAAGCCGGTGACCGCGTGCTCGAACCGACCGGTGGGCGGGCCGTTGTTGACCCAGTGGGCTCCGGGCTTCCAGTTCGGGGTCTGGACGTACAGCCAGTGCCGCACGCCAGGCGCAGGCTCGGGGCGCTTCCCGGTCAGCATGATGCGGTTAGCGCCGTACGAGGCAGCCGTGTCGAGCAGGTCCGTCAGGTTGGGGTTCTTGCGGCGCTCGCCGATGACGGGGCGAACGGGCGTGCCGGCGTCGGTGACGCCTTGCCCGGTGGTCTGGTCGACCCAGATCGTGGGCACGTCCTTCGGCGTCCACGGCTTGGGTCGGTAGTTCAGCTCGTCCATCTCACCCCCTCATTCGTCAGGTTATATTAGTCAAGAGTGCTTGAAAATTGCAATCAGATTTCGCAGTCGACGGGCGCTCCATGAAGGTCTGGCGGGGTCGCTAGGACGCGAGGCGGCCGCCGTAAGAGCGCCCGCGTCCGTGGTAGGACTTCTGCGCCTTCCGCAGCCCTTCCTCGGTCATCCCCAGCAGGAGGGCGATCTCTCGCTGGGTCAGCTCGGCCGCGCGCGCCTCGTCGACGACTTTGCCGCGGCGTTCGCGCAGCTCGTCCGCTTGCGCGAGCTGCTGGCCGATGCGACGGAGCTCCTCACGGATGGCGTCCGCGTCCTTGTTAGCCATGCGCCCCAGCATCCCCAACCAAGTTGGGTCTGGTTGCCGCGGCGCGCCGTAACCGCGAAAGTGGTTATATTCATCCAGCTGAGAGGAGCGCTGATGACCGGACGGCACCTCACCACGGCGGACGTCGCCGAGAAGCTCGGCGTGTCCGTCGTCGCGGTCTACAAGATGCGCTCCATCAGCAACAAGCTGCGCAGAGCCGGCCAGGAGGGTCCTCTGCTCCCCGAGCCGGTTGCCATAGAAGGCAACTCCCCGCTCTACGACGAGGCCGCGATCGACGCATTCGCGCAGGAGCGCGCGCGCAGGGCGCCCTCGCAGCGCGGCCGCCGGCCGCGACTGATGCCGGGACTGGCGCGCGATGCGGCTTTCGCGGAGCGGTTGCGGGCGGCGATCGCGGACGGGGCGGGGGCGCCCGAGGTTCCCACGCAGGCGGCTCTGATCGACCTGCTCGGCTTGAACGTCGTCACGTTCGGTGAGCGGATGCGAGGGCGCACCCGCTGGACCGACGCCGAGCTCGAGGTGATCAGGCGCACCCTCGGTGTCGACACGACGGATGCGAACGAGGTCGTAGACCGCGCTCGCGCGGCCAAGCGTCAGGCGCGCGCGGCGAGATCCCACGCGGGTTCGTAGCGGCTTCACGACATGCTCCCGCTCTCGTCGCTGGCTTGCTGGGCAGCGCAGGTTGAGAGCGTGTCCACGAGCGCACCGCGGTCGGCTTCGTCGACCGCGAGGTGCCAGGTGTCGACGATCTCCGTGTAGCGGGCGACGTAGGTGCACACGTAGTCGGCGTTCGATGGCAGCCACAGGGCTGGCCCGTGGTCGTTCTTGGCCGCATTCGTGTTGCCATCGACGGCGACGATGTTGTCGAACGAGTTGGCGAACTGAATGCGCTGCTGCTCGGTCCACGCCCACGCGCCCCCGGCGTGCGCCGCCGAAAGGCTGACGATGTGGTCGATCTGGACGCCGGAGCTTCCCGGGGCTCCAGGGGCGGCGATCCGGTCGTGCTCGAACTCAATGCGTGTGCCCGTGTACGGATCGGGGTCGAGCACGCCGGAGAGCACCGTGCAACCGTCACGGACGACGTCCTGCAGCTGGACGGCGAGGAGATCGTCTCGCTGATCGCAGCCGTTTCCCTCGATGTCGATCCAGCGCTCGCCGAACGTGGCGCGGCGATACTCGGGAATCTCCTCGGTGGGATCGATCAGCGGCAGCTCCTGCGCGACTGCGGCGAGCGCGGTGTAGTCGTAGGTCGGGTCCGGGGCGGGTGCCTGCGGGCGCGTCCATGTGTCGATCCAGGAGGTGATGCCCAGCTGGTGGGCGCCGAAGCCGAGCGCGAGAGCTGCGACCGCGGCGAGGGCTGTGCTGGCGCGGCGGGTGCGTCGGTTCATCTGCGCTCCTTTGCCTGTGCGGTGTCGGCTTGGTCGAGCAGCAGTATGGTTCGGGCGATCTGGGTGCGTGCCTCGTCGATGACCTCGAGGGTTTCGTCGTCGGCGTCGAGCTCTGAGAGTGCGTGGCTCTGGCGGCGGAGCTGGTCGCCGAGGTGGAACATGCCGGCACTGAGGAGGACCTCGGCGAGCGCGGCCGCGCGGGCGCCTTGGTGGTCGGCGCTGACGGCGAGGTCGTCGATGATCTCGATGAGGGTTGCGCGGGATCCCATCGTTGGGTCTTCTCCTGGAGTGAGCTCGCGGAGCGCTTCACGGTTGAGCAGCGTCTGGAAGAGCCTGTGCATCCGTTGGGTGAGGGGGCGGCCGTCGCGGCGGGTGCAGTTGAGCGCGAACTCGCGGAAGCTCCATCGGACGGTGACGGGTGTGCCGGTCTGGATGGTCATGGCTTCCTGGAGGCGCACGGCGATGTCGGTCATCAGTGCTCCTCGGTTCGGCCCAGGTGGGGGATCTGCTTGAGGTGGGCGCCGCGGCCGTTGCCGAGCTGGGGGGAGATCGCGCAGCTGGGCAGGTGCAGTCTCGCGTTCGGCCCGTGGCCTGCTGCCGCGTGGGGTGTGGGCTGCCGCGTTGGCCGGGTGTGCCGGGCGCCTCGCTGAGTCAGCGGGAGGGGGTTGAAGCGCAGCGACAGGGCCCAGCGATGGCCGCCGAGCGCGCGGACGACCCGCAGCCACTCTCCCTCTTTGGTGGAGTCGATGGTGAAGGTGTTCGGCTGGTCAGACATCTGCGGCTTCTTTCGGTGCGAAGGGGCTGTTCTTGGCGTCGCGGAGCATCTGCCGGGTGATCGGCTCGGTCTCCTCGAGCGAGGCGAGCGAGAAGTAGTGGCGGCGGGCGCGGGCCGCTTCGGTGCAGGTGAGCAGCTGGCGGTTGCCGTGGTTCGGGCATCCTCCCTTGCTGCGGCATCCGGCCAGGTAGCCGGCGGTGGTGCCGTGCAGGGCGGCTTCGAGGATGTCGAGCGTCTTGCTCATCAGGCGGCCTGCCGGAGTCCGAGGTCGTCACGGTCGCGGTCGATGGTGCGGACGTCGACGCCGAGCAGGTCGCTGAGCTGGGTGAGGCTGAGTCCGCGTTCGGTCCCGCGTCGGGTGGCTTCGAGGCGCTCGTCTCGGGTGAGGCGGACGTTCTGGCCGGCGAGAGCGAGCTCGATCGCGATCTCGTCGAGCAGGGGTTCCTGCCCGGCTGTGGGCGGTGCCGGGTCGGTGTCGATGTCGTCCCAGGCCAGCGGCGGCAGCCAGCCGTGCCGGCGTGCGACCGTGAGTGCGTAGGAGCGGCCGACCCGCTGCGCTCGGGTGTGGGTGGGGGGCTGCTGGTCCCAGAGCTCGTCGTAGAGCGCGGCGATGTCGTCGTGGACACGGATGTCCACGTAGGCGCCTTCGAGTGCCTTGTTGACCTTCCAGCGCGGGTAGCCGAGTCGGCGTGCGATCTCGTGGTGGTTCCATCCGATCGCGGCCAGAGCCTGGAGGCGCCGGCGGGTGCCGCGGCCGTTGACTCGGCCCTGCGCGGCGAGAGTGCTGCTGTCGGGGGTGACTGCGAGGAGTTTGCGGGCGGTGGCGCCGGTGACGAACCGTGCCGTCTCGCTGTTGAGCAGGCGACGGACCGTGGCGCCGCCGACGCCGGCGCTGATGGCGATCCGTTCGGGGATCATCCCGGTGTCGACCAGTGCCTGCAGGTGCTGCCGGATCGGCTCGATGGGTTGGTGCGCGTCCTGGTATCGCCCGTAGGCCAGGAGACGGTAGCGGTCGCGGCGGCGGCGCGCGTTGCCGTCCATGCAGGCGCGGCACCCGCAGAGGTGGACGACGTAGCAGGTGGAGGTCAGCCCGTGCTTGTGGTCCGGCGGGCAGGTGTGGGTCCGCATCTTCTCCTCCTCACAGATGGTTATATTCCCGAATATAACCCGTTCCCGAGGGTTTGGAACCCCCTCACTGCTAAGGGGTGGCCCCAGAGGCTCGAAGTCGACAATCTGAACGAGCTACAACGTTTGTTGCGGTTTCTCGCTACACTGTGCGCATGGCAGGATCAACTTTCGCTCGTCTGGGCGAGCTCGCGTCACAGCGTTGGGGCCTGGTGACCACCGCCCAGGCGCTCGAGGCTGGCGTGGCGCGCCCGACCCTGACGCGCCTCGCCAACAGCGGCGCGCTCATCCGCGTCGCGCGCGGCGTCTACCGCCTCGCCGGCGCGCCAGAGCACGAGCAGGAGGCGATCCTCGCGACCTGGCTCGCCCTCGGCGGCGCCGACCGTCCCCGCACAGACACCGGCGTCCCGCCCGTCGTCGCCGCAGGCCAGACGGCCGCGCAGCTGCATGGCATCGGCGACTGGTTCCCCGGGCCACTCGAGTTCGTCGTTCCCACCCGCCGCGGTACCCGCCTGGACGGGGTGCGGCTCCGCACCCGCGAGCTCGCGCCCACCGAGGTGGTCTCCGTCGACGGGATGCCGACCATGAGCGTCGAGCGCACGATCGCCGACCTGATCGAGCAGTGGGTCGACCGCTCCCTCGTCGCCGATGCGCTCGCCGACGCCGCGGACGCGGGAAAGCTGCTCTCCCCCGCCCGCCTGACCGAGTATCTGGAGCCGCTGGCCAAGCCCAACAAGTACCCCTCGGGTGCCGCGCTCGCGGCTGATCTGCTCGCTCTTGCGGGCGTCGACGCGGTGGTGCCGGCCGATGCCTGAGCCCGACGGCTACAAAGACTGGACGGGGCTTGCGCAGGCGATCAAGGCGGCCGCGACGAAGGCAGCCGGTGACGGCGCGAGCGCGCTGGATGTGAATGCGCAGATCGTGCAGGCACAGCACGATCGTTTCCTCAGCCGGGTCTTTGCGGAGGGGGAAGAGTCCGAGTGGCTGCTCAAGGGCGGCACGGCGATGCTCGCCCGGGTGCCGAAGTCACGGTCGACGAAAGACCTGGATCTGGCCTCGACCGGCGCCGCCGATCTGGATGCCGCGCAGCAGGCGCTCGAGCAGGCAGCCGCGCGTGATCTCGGCGACCATGTGCGGTTCCAGCTCACCCGTGCCCGTGCGACCGGGCGAGGAGAGAACCAGCCGGGTGTCGCGACCCGGCGCCTGGTGTTCACATGTCTGGACGCGAACACCGGCCGGAGGATCTCCGACATCCCCATCGACGTGGTCGTCGGCCCTCCCCCGGTCGGCCGCGTCGAGACGATCGAGCCGTCGACGCGGCTGCAGCTGGGGCGGCCGGTCCCGTCGCACCCCTACCGGCTGTTCCCGATCTCCGATCAGGTCGCGGAGAAGGTCACTGCGACGATGAGCACCTACAACGGCCGCCCCAGCAGCCGCGCGAAAGACCTGGTGGACATCGTCACCATTGCACGCACGCAGCGCGTCGACCTGCGCGAGCTGCAGATGGCCATCGACGCGAAGCGTGCACTGTCAAAGCTCGACTCGTTCACTACGTTCACGGTCCCGGACGGTTGGGACGGTCCCTACCGGGTGCTCGCGGCCGGCACGCCCTCAGCCGGCGGGATCACCGATCTGGGTGAGGCCGTGGCTCTCGCGCGTCAGCTGATCGATCCCGCGCTCGCCGACGCGCCCGTGCAACCGGGGACGGTCTGGGTCCCTGGCTCAGGCTGGACACAGAACCCTCCGCCGCCGGAGCCGGGCGGCAGCGGATCCCCTTCGGGGGAGGTCCACGTGCGCGCGCACGTGCGCTCCGGTTATCCCGTCACGGAGCACTGGCGCGCAGCGCGCGGCTCAGCCCAGGAGTGACCGCGTCAGTGCGCCGCGTCGTACGCCTCGAGGATGGACGCGGGAACCCTGCCGCGATCGCTGACCTGGTGTCCGTTCTGACTGGCCCATTCACGCACCGTGTTGAGATCGGCCCGTCCGCCCCGCGACGTCCTCGCCGGACGCCGGGTGGCTGCGCCGATGCGGCGCGCGCTCTTGGCCCAGGCCTCGAACTCGAGATCGATCTCGAGTTGCTTTCCGTCGATCGCGAAGGTCGCGGGATCGAGCCGCTCGCCAGGTCGCGCACACCACCGCGAAGGGCGGCGTCATCGCGATGACGAAGTCGCTCGCTGCGGAGGGCGCCCGCTACGGCGTCCGCGCGAACTCGATCTCGCCTGGCTTCGTCAGCACCCCGGCGACGGACAAGGCGGTGGATGCGGAGGGCAAGGCCTGGCAGGTCGGCAACGCGCTCATTCAACGCCCCGGCACGGGCGAGGACATCGCGTACATGCCGCTCTACCTGGCCTCCGACGAGTCCTCTTGGGTGACCGGACAGAACTACAGCGTCGACGGCGGCGCGACCGCCGGGTGGCGGAACGACAGCGAGACGGACCGACTGGCCGCGAAGAACGGCTGACACGCGGGTCGCGGCGCGACCGGTGACGGACGTGAGGCACGGTGTCAGCTGACACCGTGCCTCCCGTCCGTCGTGGCCACCTCGTCTAAATCGCGAGGTACCCGCCGTCGACGGCGAACTGCGCGCCGGTCGCGAAGGCGGCCGCGTCGGAACCGAGCCACGCGACCATCTCGGCGATGTCGTGCGGCGTGCCGAGTCGGCCGATCGGGTGCTTCGTCAGCAGCGCGTCCTTGAAGCCGGGGTAGGTCTCCTCCAGCGCGTCTATCATTGGCGTCTGGATCACCCCGGGCAGCACTGCGTTCACGCGGATGCCTTTGTCGGAGTACTCCACCGCGGCGGCTCGGGTGAGGCCGATGACGCCGTGCTTCGACGTGACGTAGGCGGACTGGTGGGCGATGGCGACCTGCCCGAGGGACGAGGCGGTGTTGATGATGGATCCGCCGCCCTGCGCCAGCATCTGCGGGATCTCGGCCTGCACGCCGGTTCAATATTCCGCACAGAGGAAGTTGGCCCCACGGCGTTACTGCAGTCAATCGTTCTGTTGCGCAAGCCCCCGCAGGTAAGCACGTGCGTCGTCGAGGCTGACGACATCGCCGTACTTCGCGTCGATGTCAAAGAGGCTGGCCAGGTGCGGAAGGGCTGCCCGGTCGCCGACTGCCTCTTCGACGACGATGGTGTGGAAGCCGTAGGAGCAGGCGTCAACCGCCGAGGCGCGCACGCACCCACTGGTGGTGCAGCCGACGATGATGATGGTGTCGACACCCCGTGAGATCAAGCGTGCGGCGAGATCAGTTCCGAAGAAGCAGGATGCGTACTTCTTCACCAGGGTCATCTCGTGGGGCAGCTGGCCCAGCCTGCTGTCGACCTCCACCCATTCGCTGCCCTCCACCAACAGGTGGTTGGACGGGATCTTCTTGATCCAGAGCCCCGCCTCCTGCAATTCGGTGTCGTACGCGACCGTCGAGAAGAAGATGGGGATCTCGAGTTCACGGGCGGGGACGAGTAAGGCATTGGTGGCGGCCAGCTGTGACTCCAGTTCGCCTGACAGGGGCGAACGGCTGTCCGTGAATCCGGTGATCAAGTCGACGATCAGCAGCGCCGGCTTCTCGCCGTAGCCGATCCGGCCGCCCAATCCCTTGGCCTTGAACTCGTCGCGCAGCCGTGCGTACTCATCGATCAGCTCCGTATTCGTCACGAATCGGCTCTCCTGTTCCCCGTCGACTGATAGTGCGCCGCGATGGCATCGCTCGTCGTCACCCAGACACCATCGTGAGACGTGATGTGCTCGAGGGCCCGATCAAGGTAGCGGTGGCGGAACGGCTGGCCGACGATGAACGGGTGCAACGGCAGCGACATGACGCGACCCGAGTGCTCGGAGTCTGAATAGAGCTGATCGAACTGGTCGATCACCGCTTCCAGGAACTGCGGGCCGGTATAGCTCTTACTCACGAACATCGTCACATCGTTGAGTTCTATCGTGTAGGGAACGCTGAACATCCCGTCGACGTTCAGCGGATACGGCTGATCGTCGTTCGTCCAGTCCAGGACGTAGTCATACCCCAGCTCCCGAAGGATCCGCGGCGTCTCGAACGTCTCTGTGAGCGCCGGGCCAAGCCAGCCCCGCGGCCGTACTCCGGTGGCGGAGGCGATTGTATCCGTCACGTCTTGAAGGTAGGCGCGCTCCGTGTCAGCACCCATTCCAGCTTGGAAGGTGGAATTGTCGCGGCCATGCGCGAGCCACGCCCAGCCGCGTTGCCGGCCTGCCTCGAGAATCTGGGGGTAGTGCCGACAAACGTCGGAGTTGAGAAGCACACTTGCGGGCACTCCATGTCGGTCGAGGCTCTCGATCATCCGCCACAGGCCTACCCGCGGACCGTAATCGCGCCAGCCGTAATTGAGTGGATCCGGCTGCAGCATCGCGGTACCGCCGAAGATGCTCGTGGAGGGCTTGTCGATCTGATAGTGCTCGATGTTCAGCCCGACATAGAACGCCACTCGGGCCCCATTCGGCCACGAAATCGTCGGTCGCTCCGTGATCGGGCTGTAATCGAAGCGGAAAGTGTCAAGGCGGGTGAGACAGATTCCGTCAGGCGGTCTGTATGAGGGCCTCCTGTGAGGGCTGGTTGATCCAGGCGGCCTCGGGCAGCTTGGGCGCCTGGGGTCGGCGGTGGCCGAAGCGCTCGGGACGGGCGGCGTAGGCCGCGTCCAGGGTGGCCTGGCGCTGGGCGCGGACCTGCCCGGCGGTGCCGAAGTGGACGCTGGCGGGGGTGTGCAGCCCGATCCCGCAGTGGCGGTGCTCGTGGTTGTAGTAGGCGAAGAACTGCTCGGCGAACGCGCCGGCGTCGGCCAGGGACCCGAAGCGCTCGGGGAAGACCGGGGCGTACTTCAGCGTCTTGAACGCCGCCTCGCTGTAAGGGTTGTCGTTCGACACGTGCGGGCGGGAGTGCGACCTGGCCACCCCGAGGTCGACGAGCAGCTGAGCGACCGGTTTGGAGGTCATCGAGGTCCCGCGGTCGGCGTGGATCGCCTCCGGCACGCCATGGATGCCCATGGCGTGCTCGAGCAGGTTCTTGGCGATCTCGGCGTCCTCGCGGGCCGCGATGGTCCAGCCCACGACGAACCTGGAGAAGATGTCGAGCACGACGTACAGGTCGTAGTACACGCCCCGCTCCGGCCCCTTGAGCTTTGTGATGTCCCAACTCCACACCTGCCCCGGCGCCGTCGCGACGAGCTCGGGCCGGGTCCGGGGCGGGTGGCTCGCCTGCCGGCGCCGTTCCCCGGCCATGTCGTGCTCGCGCAGGATCCGGTGCATCGTGGACATCGAGCACAGGTAGGTGCCCTCGTCCAGCAGCGTGGCCCAGACCTGGGCGACCGACTTGTCCGCGAACCGCTGGCTGGTCAACACGGCCAGCACGTGGGCCCGCTCGGCGGCGGACAGCTTGTTCGCCGGTGCCGGCCGCGGTGTCCGTGGACGTGGCGGTGGCGGGTTCTTGGCCCGGTAGTGACTGGCGCGGGAGCGACCCAGCAGCGCGCACGCAGCCGCGGTGCCGACGTGCTCGGCCAGCCCGTCGACGGCCGGGTTGATCACCGCGGCGACCGCGGCGGCTTGTCCGCGCTCTCGGAGAGCGTCTCCAAGAGCGCGTGTGCTTTTCCCATCAGGTCCAGCGCCGCCCTGGTCTTGGCCAGCTCGGCCTCGGCCTTCTCCGCCCGGGCCCGTAGCGCCTGCAGCTCCCGCTCGCGCCGGTCCCGCGGCTTGCTGCCCAGCCCGGACAGCGAGCCGGCGGCCGCGGCCTTGCGCCACTCGATGATGTGGGAGGTGTACAGGCCCTCCCGGCGCAGGATCTCCCCACGCCCAGAGCGGTCCGCGGCGTCGTACTCGGCCAGGATCGCCGCTTTGAACTCGGCGGTGAACGTCCGCCTCTTGGGCCGGTCAGCACGAGGAGCCATAGCCCCATCATCGGTGCCGACGTCAGCAACCGTCATCGTCATCTCAGTATTGGTCCGTTCTCGCCCCGTGCAGTGCGAAGGTCAGCAGTGCTGGTGTCTCACCCCATCCTGACGCACAGGGGCCAGCCGGTTGTGGTTGCTGTTGTATCGGCGTGTATTCACGTCAACCAAGGCGTACCAATCGGGATGGGCTCGGCGGGCCCCATCAGCAGCTGGCGCACAACGAGCGTCAACCGACGACCGGGATGTCGACGGCGATCGCGGGCGTTCAACTTGTCACCGGCGTTGAATCACGGATCCCTCTTGACAGAAGGCTTCTCTGTGTGACAGAAATGGCAGATACTCGCCCCATAGGCGAGCCAGTTGCTTTGATCAGGAGGCTTGAGTTGAACACAGACCTGTCCGTGAACTACATATCCGTCGGCGGAATCAGGACGCGCTATATCGATCAGGGCGAGGGTCCGGTCATCCTCCTGATCCACGGTGGCCACTCGGGTATGAGCATGCCGGGCGACGGGGATGGTTGGGCTCCCGTCATCGCTCCTCTGGTCGACAAGGGCTTCCGCGTCGTGACCTTCGACAAGCTGGGGCAGGGAGAGACTGACCTCGCGCCGACGCATGCCGAGTGGACGTTCGATGCGGTGGTCAAGCACGCCAGGGGCTTCATCGACGCTCTGGGACTCGAGGACATGATTCTGGTCGGGCACTCGCGCGGTGGCCTGCTGGCGAGCAAGCTCGCTCTTGACATGCCGGAGTCGACCAAAGGTCTCTTCATCGTGTCGAGCGCGACGCTCGCTGGCACCGACCCTAAGTCCCGCGACGTTGAGTTCTACGACGCGATCACGCGTTCGCTTCCGGCGGACGCGTCTCCGGAGGAGATCTGCGGAGCCTTCTTCCGTGCGCTGTACGTGACCCCGGTGCCGCAGGAACAAATCAATGCGGCCGCCGCCAAGTACGTCAAGGAGAACCACCAGAACGCCCTCAAGACCTACCCGATGGTTGAGAAGAAATACTGGGAGCCGAGTCTTCAGGCGGCGAAGGACGACATCCGCGCTCGCCTCTTCGCCGGCGAGGTCAATATTCCCGTCGAAGTCGTCTGGGGCCGCGACGATCGCTCGGCGCCGGTTGACCTGGGCATCGCCTTCTACCAGAAGCTCGCCCTCGTCTCGGAGACCACGAGCCTGCACATCCTGGGAACCGCGGGCCACTGCGTCTTCGCGGAGCGAACCGAGGACTTCGTTCGAATCCTGGCGGACTACGCAGGCCGTCGCAGCGCCAGCTATGCGACGCGTCGTTGATGGTGATCCTGGGGAACTATCCCGCTTGACGGGGTCTTCGAGTCCGTGCCGGATTGGCGCAGCGCGCCCAGATCGTGCTGCTGGCTTCGGCGTGCGAGTCGAACACCGCGATCGCGGACAAACTGGCCTGTATCTCTTGAAGTGGCCCCCCTGTTCGTGTCCGGTTTCCGGCGACCACGGTGGGCTCTGGGAGAGGGGCCGAAGACAGCGGCGGTTTTCGGCTGGGCGTGATGTGCCCGTGAAAGAGATCGCGGCGCCCGTGGCTCCGTCCTCCCCGGACGAACCCGGTTGAGGGAATTGTTGCCCGGGCTGGTGTGCCGGTTGCGCTCAGCGCGCCGGGCCGGCCCGGCGCAGGCGCCGGATGAAGCACAAGCGCGGGATCCAACGAATCCGCCGGACGGGTCAAATCCACCAAAACACGGCCCGGCAACCGGTACCTCAAAGGTGCCCTGGGCATCGCTGCTCTGTCCTGCGCGAAATCGAAGAACACCTACCTCGGTGCCAGATACCGGCGCATTGCCTCCCGGCGCGGACCCGCCAAAGCCCTCGTCGCCGTCGAACACTCCATCCTCACCGCAGCGTGGCACATGCTCACCACCGGCGAACTCTACAACGACCCCGGCGCCGACTACTTCACCCGGCAGACACCCGTTAAAACCATGGCCCGGGCCGTCAGACAACTAGAATCCCTCGGCTATCAAGTCATTCTCGAACCCCTGCAACAGACCGGATAACACCGCTCACCCCACGCACCCCACCGCACTCACCTAATTTTCATGTCAGAGGGGTTGACGAACGTCACATTTTCAGTCATTTTCTTGAATACAGAAATATTCTCTGCAAATTATGAAAGGTCGGTTCCATGCTCAACCCGGTGCTAACTCAAACAGGTCCAGTCCAAGGCCGTGAAGATGACGGGGTGCGCAGTTGGCTCGGGATCCCCTACGCCGCGCCGCCCTGGGGCCGGCACCGATTCGCACCGCCCCAGGCCCCTACTCCATGGAGCTCTGTTCGCGATGCCTCCTCGTACGGGCCCCCGGCGCCCCAGGGCCTGCAATTCCCTGGCTTGGAGATCCCGCCGTCAACCGATCCGGCACCTGACTGTCTGACCCTCAACATCTGGGCCCCGAGTGCAGCTCCAGAGGCATTGCCGGTCATGGTGTGGTTCCACGGCGGAGCCTACCTCGCCGGGGCAGGTTCAGAACGGGCGTACAACGGGACCGCACTGGTCCGCGAGGGCGTCCTGGTTGTCACCGTGAACTACCGGATGGGTGTGGACGGCTTCGGACAGATCGACGGCGCCGTTTCCAACCGCGGGATCCTCGACCAGATCGCGGCACTGGAATGGGTGCGGGACAACATTGCCGGCTTCGGAGGTGACCCGCAAAAGGTCACAATCTTCGGAGAATCCGCAGGCGCCGGATGTGTCCTGGCCCTGCTAACCATGCCACGCGCCCGCAATCTGTTCCATCGGGCCATCGCCCAGAGTATTCCTCGGATGTTCTTCTCCCCACCACTCGCGCACTCGGTCACCCAGGCCGTCGCCGCCGCAGCCGGCATCGAAGGAACAGCAGATGCACGCACCCTTGCGACGTTGACTCCTCAGACGCTGGCCGACGCAACGCGGCTGGTCATCAGCACCATGGGAAACCGCGCCGACGAATGGGGTACCCTCGCCTACACTTCCTCGTCGTCTGGGCCGATCTTTGGGCCGATCGTGGACGGAGACACGATGCCGGAGGACCCATGGACGGCGCTTCGAAATGGCGCCGCCCGCGAAATACCCATAATCACCGGCCATACCCGCGACGAATACCGTCTTTTCACCGCCCAACAAAAGCGGTTTAGCATCACCACGGAAGAAGCGGACACCGCCCTGCACATCTTCGCACCCAACGGAGACGCCGACGGCTACCGCGCCATTATGCCGCAAGCAGAACCCGGGGAGCTCTACGAAAAGGTCAATACCGACTACCTGTTCCTCGCCCCTACACTGCAGGCTGCCATGGCCGCCGCCGACGCCGGGGGACACGTGTTCGTCTACGAGCTGTGCATCGACCCGGTAGGGGGCATGGGCTCCCCGCACGCCATTGACTTGCCCTTGACCTTCAACACCCTGGACACCGGAATGGGAGCGCTGATCCCGGAGCCAACTGACTCAGTGATCGAATCCGGCATCCGGATGCGCAGCGCATGGACCCGCTTCGCCGCAACCGGAAACCCGGGATGGCCGCAGTGGGGCCCAGACCAGTCGGTACAGATATGGGGCGGCGAGAACCCTGTGGTGCGCTACCCCGAATCGGAACGGCTTGAACTGTCCCTGACGGATAGTTGCGGCGCCCTCGAGCTATTGCAACATCAAGAGCTGGGCCGGTGAACGCCCAACCAGGACGCCGCCACCGCTTTCATCCTTACCCGGCCCCGTGATTCACACGATCGAACGCTGCGCAGGAATTCTTCCTCGTTCGCTAGGGCGTGTCTCCTAAAGCTGTCAGCCAGATGATGATTGCCCGGAGAACTGCTCCGCCGCGGTAAGTCAGGGCGAGCTTGTCATAGCGGGTCGCCAGGGCCCGCCATTGCTTGAAGATGTTGAAGTTTCGTTCGACGACATTTCGGCCCTTGTAGTCCTCTTTGTCGAAGGCAGGCGGCCTGCCACCGGTGGAACCTCGTCGCTTTCGGTGGCCAATCTGGTCGGACGGTTGCGGGATGACTGCGGTAATACCGCGGTCGCGGAGGTGGGTTCGGATCGCTCTCGAGGAGTAGGCCTTGTCACCGCGGACGCGGTCCGGGCGGGTTCTGGGTCTGCCCTGACCCGCCCGGTTGATCTTCAGCTGGTTCATGAGGTGGGCGAACATCGGCGCGTCCCCGCCCTGGCCCGGAGCGACTAGCAGAACCAAGGGCCTGCCTTTGCCATCAACCAAGGCGTGAATCTTGGTGCTCAATCCGCCCCGGGACCGTCCAACCGCATGATCGTCCGGCTCAGCAAACAGATTCATGTAATTCGAACCGGCCCCCTGTGGTGCGCGGCAGGTTGGTGCCGTGCTGGTGGGAGCTGGTAGGGCTTCTCGTCCATACATACGACTGGCACCTGCGGGTCGTAGGGACGGTGGTAGACCTCCAGCACGTCTTCCATCCGAGCGACGAACTCGCCGTTCGCGTGCGGCGGGATCGTCCAGCACTTCTTCAGATGAGGACGAAGCCCCCCTTTTTCAGGGTCCGACCGATCGTGGAGTGATCCAGCGGCGGGAGCCCGTCGGTGAGCAGCACATGTTTCTCCAGCAACCGTAGCGACCACCGGTCGAACCCTGCCGGTGGTTTCGTGCACGCCAGCGCGATCACTCGCGCCTCGACGTCTCCGGTGACCTTCGCCGGCACCGGCGGCGTGGCCCGCTTGCGGCGGCCGATCACGTCATCCACGTTCCCGTGAGACTCGGTGAACCGCTTCGCGACCAGATACACTGTGCCCTCCGACGCCCCGACTCGCTCGGCTACCACCCGTCGATCCGACACCGGCCCAGCGGACTCGTCCAACTCCAGCAGAATCCTGGCCCTCATGATCGTCCGCGCAGGATTCGAGCCCCGCGAAATCACCCGGGTCAGCTTCACCCGATCAGCAACCGTCAATGTGACGACATGTTCCTTCGGCCTCGGCATGACAGTCTCTCCTCCCGATCAAGTATCAATCGAGACAAGCCAACCAGCAATACCCGTTACATTAGACGCGACACGCTACTAGCGACGCCCTCATTGGCTGATCGTGAAGTGATCCACAACCGGCCTGGCGAAGAGAAGACACGCTCCCTGGGTTAGGTGGGTCCGGACGCGGACTACGCCAGGGATCCGCCGTCGACCGGCAGGTTCACGCCCGTGATGAATGCTGACTCTGGGCCCGCGAGGAACAGGGCGGCGTAGGCGACATCGGATGCCTCGGTGAGACGGCCAAGTGGCACATTGGCGGTCGCTGCGGCGGTGGCGGCCTCGATGTCGGCCCCCTCTCCGAGGAACTGCCCCCACATCTGCGTGTTGGCGGCGAGCGGGCACACGGAGTTCACGCGAATGTTGAAAGGCGCGAGTTCTCGGGACAGGGAGCGCGTCAGCATCACCGCAGCCCCCTTGGACGACTGATAGCCGGCGAGGTCGGCGCGCGCCTTCAGGCCGGACAGCGAGGCGGTGATCACGATGGAGCCCCCGCCGCGCTCCACGAGCGCCGCCTTGGCCGAGCGGGCGGCGAGCCACGGACCGCGAGCATTAATCGCCATCAGCCGGTCGAACTGCTCCACGGTGGTGTCGGTGATCGACGTGAACGTCTGCGGGATGCCGGCGTTGGCCCAAACGATGTCCAGTCCGCCGAACCGGTCAATGGCTGCGGCGACCGCCGCGTCGTTGTCGGCCTCGCTGGAGGCGTCGGCCACGATGTAGTCAGCCGAGCCGCCGTCGTTGCGGATCGATTCGACTGCTGCGACCAACGCGGGTTCATTGACGTCGGTGAGGAGCACGTTGGCGCCCTCAGCTGCGAACAGTTGCGCGCCAGCAAGCCCCATGCCGTTGCCGGCACCGGTGATGAGGGCGGTTTTGGAAGTCAATCTCACGGGAGGTCTCCTGTTGGGAAGGGGTGGATGCGTCGGCGTTCAGAGCCGAACAGTGATTGTCTTGGTCTGCGTGTAGTGCTTGAGGGCCTCGAAGCCCTTCTCACGGCCGACGCCGCTGGATTTGAACCCGCCGAAGGGCGTCTCCACGCCGCCGGCGAAGTACTCGTTGACGTAGACCTGACCGGCGTCGATGCGACGTGCAACGGCGTGGGCGCGGGACACGTCCCGCGTCCAGATCCCGGCGGCCAAGCCGTAGGGAGTGTCGTTCGCGATGTCCACCGCCTCCTCGTCGCTGGAGAAGCGGATGACCGAGAGAACGGGTCCGAAGATCTCCTCGCGGGCTATGCGCATGCTGTTCGACACGTCCGTGAAGATCGTGGGGGCCACGAACAGGCCTCGGCCGCCGTCCCCCATGTCGAGGGTTCTGCCGCCCGCCGCGATGGTCGCGCCCTCGGCCTGTCCGAGGGCGAGATACTCGGAGACACGATCGAACTGGGCACGGTTGGCAATGGACCCCATGTCGAGATCCTGGATGCCAGGGCCGACGCGTGCAACGCGGGCGCGCTCGGTGAGCAGATCGATGAGACGATCGTGGACGTCGGCGTGCACGAGCAGGCGCGTCCCGGCGGAGCAGACCTGCCCTGACTTGAAGGTAAACCCCGCATAGGCGCTGGCCGCTGCCGCTTCGAGGTCAGCGTCTGCGAAAACGATGTTCGGAGACTTGCCACCGAGCTCGAGTGTAAGCGGAATGATCCGCTCCGCCGCGCGCGCCATGATCGCCCGGCCGGTGGCGACCGGGTGGCAGTTGGCGTCGTCACGAACTCAGTATGCGCCGGGCGCGTGTAGAACGCCGCCGCCCCGCGCGTCGATGCGCCGAGCGGCGGATTTGAGGCGAGCTCCTTCCGCATACCCAGGCTTCGGGTCGGCACCAGCGTAGCGCAAGACGAATTGAAGGAAGGGCGGTCCCTCAGCGGCAACAATGCTGGGCTTCGTGGTACGTAGTTTCGCGCGGAGGGCTGGGCTGCGGAGTGCGCGACCGATCGTCATTCAGGCGGGTCGGTCCTCGCTCGTGAGCAGATCGCGCCACATAGCCGCGATCTGCACGTGGGACGCCATCCTGTCGCGTCTTGTTACTAGTGCATCTGCTGTGGTTCGATGAGCGTGAACAGGCTCGGGGGCGCGGGGCCGCAGCTGTCTTGTTGGGGGGCGCAATGCGCAGATCATTGACGGCGACTGCGATTGCAGCACTGGTCGTGTCTGCCCTCGTCGCCTGTACGCCGCAGCCACCAGATCGGGCGACGACCACGGTCGGCGCTGACGGCTTCGAGCTGGCGCTGGACGGTGTGACCGCGACCGGGACTGGCGGTGTGGCACCTGAGGGCACCCAGGTCACCCTCGAGCTTGTGGGCCAGGCGACAGGCGGAGGCCTGGCAGCGACAGTGACAGAGCTTGGCAAGTCCATTTCGCTCACCCTCGGCGATGGATTGCAGCCGGCAAAACCCGTCGACCTGCGGTTCGAGATTCACGAGCCTGCTATCTCCGGTGAGGAGTGGTCGTCGGATCAGACGCTGCTCATCCTGACGGAGTCGGAGGATGGCACAGTAGGGCTCCTCGAGACGGCCCGTGACGGCGATGTCCTCGCCGCCACCACGGACCACCTGTCGTTGTTCCAGCCCATTCAGATGGATTTCGGCAAGGCCCTCAGCCAGGCTCGCGACTTCGTGATGCAGTCGCTTGGAATCGAGATGCCAGCCCCAGACTGCGTGGGAGAGACCGTCACCATCGCCTCGACATTCGAATACCGCATCGACGACCGCGGCTGGGTCCACCCGTGCATCTCATTGGACGGGGACACCATCACCGTCAACCTCTATGCAGCCAGCGTGATGCCCTACCGCGTGGTATCCACGCCACAGGTCACCGGGACGA
The DNA here is from genome assembly GCF_015277875.1 of Microbacterium luteum. Classification (NCBI taxonomy): domain Bacteria; kingdom Bacillati; phylum Actinomycetota; class Actinomycetes; order Micrococcales; family Microbacteriaceae; genus Microbacterium; species Microbacterium luteum. Next base: position 3,406,471 of record NZ_CP063814.1, read on the forward strand.
CGGTCGCAAGCCCGGACGGCCAGGGCATTCTGACCGAGTTGGTCAACAGGTGGATCCCGACTCCGTCCGGCGGAGTTGCGATGGGCGGCGGAGCATCCGCCCAGTTCTCGTTCAGCAGCTCAGACCCGCCCCAGTATTTCGAAGCCCGTCAGGACGCGGGCATGGTCATCGGGGCTGTGCTGCTGAACCTCATCGGGATTATCATCAACCCGCTGGGCGGCGGCGCGGCGTTCATGGAGAAGGTGGGTCAGCTCGACTGCCTGTCCGGCGTCGTAAGCGTCGCGGCAGCGGACACGTTCAATGCGTCAACGGCTGCGGAGTTCCTTCGCATCACGCTCGCGTGCGTGGGCACAGCGGCTGCCGCGGCGTCCTACCCCATCCGGCTGGCCCTAGGACTTATCGGCGCGATTCCCGCCCTATTCGCGGGCTCTTTCATAGGACTCTTCAACGAGATAACAGGGCAGGGGACTGTACGCGTTGATGTGATCCGCAACGTCATCCCGTGGGTAATCACTGCGGACGGAATCGGCCCGCTCAAGGTGGGAAGCACGACGTGGGACGACGTGTCCTCTCTCCCGGGATTCACCGGGGACACCGGCCGCTGGGAGAGCGGCTGCGCAGCTGGCGGTTGGTTCGGCGAGGGCACCATCTACGACGGGATGAGCGTGCTGACGCACGACATGAACCTTCCCAGCCCGGGAAGCAGCGACTTGAACTCAATCTCCCTGGGTTCCTACTATCGGACGGGCATCGCCGCGACTGTGCCAGCGGCAACTCTCGAGGGGATCAAGCTGGGATCCTCACAGGCTGACGTCGAGGGCGCCTACCCCGCCGTCTTGCCCCGCGCTCACAGACTGGACATGGGCCTCCTGCTCTACGAAGTGGAGAACGGCGCGGGCCGGGGCATGTCCATCGGGGTGAGAGACGGCGTCGTCATAAACATCACCGTGGGTGACGTACCTACAATCTATGCCCCGGAAGGCTGCGCTTGACTGACGCCGACACCTCGGGGCGTTACTGACTAAGGGCGAGATCCGCTCAGACGTGCAGCTTGAGCAGCGAACTGTCTACCTCATCGCGCTTCGCGCCCGCAGGATCGAGAATGTTGGTGACCGACATCGCAGTGGCGTCGAGCTCCAGGCCCGCGGTGTAGAGGTCGGTGGGGCGTTGCGGAGCGCAGCATCGTTGTCGTCCTCCCAGCGGTGCGGGTAAGGTCCGGGCTGGATGTCCTTGCAGTGGCCGCCGCCGCCGCCGCCGCTGCCTGCGCACCTTCCAGCAAGCGACAGGGCCTCCCTGGGGGCGCTTTTGAGGGAGGCGCCGGTGCGCAAGGGATGACGCAGCGTGAGCTGGAAGCCGCCAGTGGTGTCCCGCAGGGGAAGATCAGCCGGATCGAACGGGGCAGTCCTACCCGGCGCTGCTCACAATCACTCAGGTCGCTGCTGCGCTCGGGCTGGAGCTGACCTGGGACGTGCGCGCCGCGGGGTAGCGATCGTCGAGGCTGGGTGCGCGCGCGAACTATGCGCCCGCCGCTCAGACCCGCGCGTACCCGCGGGATGCCTCCTCGTGCGTGACGCGCGTCGCGCTCAGGACGCACCGTGCACGTCGGTGATATAAACGTTTCGAGCGCGAAAGGTTTTTGACATGGTCGATATTGCTGTCCGTGAAGCCGCGAAGCGGCTGGAGGTCAGTGACCAACGTGTCCGCGACATGCTCCGCTCCGGCGAGCTCACCGGCCGGCAGCTGGCCGGCCATTGGATCGTTGACCTCGGATCCGTTCAGGAGCGAGCCCGACTCGGGTTCCCACACGGCCGGCCGTGGTCCGAGCGGACCGTCAAGTATGTCATCGCCGCACTCTCCTACGGCACCGGCGCGGACGCGAAGACGCAACGCAGGATCATGACGACCGAGACAGGCGAGCTGTGGCGGAAGATCGCTCAAACGATAGAGATCCGCGGATTCTCGACCCGCAACATTGGTCTGGTCCGAAACCAGGTGTCCCTGACGGGGGAGAGCGCGATTGATGTCCTCGGTGAGCGTCTCGTCGGCGAGTCGTCGACGCTTCATGGTTACCTGACCGGCTGCACGTTGGAGGACCTCATCGACGACGCCGGTCTCGTCGACGACCTCAATGGGAACGTCGCTATCTACACACCCAGCTCCGGCAGCAGTACGTGGGTTTCGACAGGGATTGCGCAGAGGGCGCTGGTCGCCGTCGACTGCGCGCGCGCCGCGCCGACCCGCGTGCACAGCGCCGGTGTTCGAGCTCTTGACCAGATGAGAGCGGAATGGCTGACGCGGAACACCTGATCGTCGTCCCGGACAACATCCACCCGTGGAACCTCGTATTCGAAGTCGCGGATGCCACCGACTCGAAAGCGTGGGTTCTCGTCGGCGGGCTGATGGTCCACGCGCATGCGATCCGTGCCGGTGTGAACCCACCGCGCCCGACGGGTGACATTGACCTCCTCATGAACATGGGCGTACATCAGATCAGCGCAGTCGCCGGGCCGTTGCAGCAGCTCGGCTTCCGCCCTCTCGAACCTGTCGGCGGTGGGCCCCTGCACCGGTTCGTTCGAGAGGACGACATCGTCGATGTGATGGTCGGTACGCAGGTGCGCGCACGGTGGGCGCAGCGTGAGGTGCTTCAGGTGCCCGGCGCCCGCCAGGCACTCGCACGCGTCGACTGGTATGCCCTGCAAGGGCAGACCCGTCACGTGCGCATCAGCGTGCCTGACGAGCTGGCGGCGCTCATCGCGAAAGCTGCAGCGTTCCAAGTCGACCAGCGTGACCCCGGGCGTCACCTGGAAGACCTTGGCGTCCTGCTCGCCTCCTCCGGCGGACGCCGGGTGCTTGACCTGGGAAGGCTCACCGCAGGTGACCGAAGGCATCTGCGTCGCGCGGTCACTGAGCTCTCAGACCCCGGTCATGAGGCATGGGCGGTCCTTGACCAGATCGACCGGGCGGTCGGTCAGCGCGCGCTGGCGGCAGTTCTCGATGCTGTCCACGGCGGCGGCGGCGCCGAAGCCGCCGGGGCCGCCGCCCAGGACGCCGCCGCCCAGGGCGACCCCGGGGAGCAGACCGAGGCAGACAGTGCGAGCGGGTCGAAACCGGTCACGCGCCCGCCGCGCATGTGACGAGCACCCACGCCCTGGAGGCCGCCGCAACCTTCACGCTCGACGACGTCGAGCTGGTGGCCTCCTCGGGCAAGACGACGCGTCACCGCCTCAACCGGGGCGGGGACCGGGCCGCGAACTCCGCACTACACAAGATCGCGATCGCCCGGCTCGCCACCGACCCCGATACCCGCGCCTACGCGGCCCGCCTCACTGCCGCCGGTAAGACCAAGAAGGACATCCTCCGCTGCCTCAAACGAGCCATCGCCCGCCAGGTATTCCACCTCATCACCAACCCGCGACCCGCGGCCAACAGCAGCGACATCCGACCCGCACGCAAGCGGCTCGGACTAGCACTCACCGACGTCGCCGACGGCCTCCACTGCGCGACCAGCAAGACCTCGCTCATCGAACGCGGCACGACCCGAGACACCCGATTCCTCAACCACCACCGAGCCTGGCTCACCACACAGCAACACGCCCAAATCGCCGCTTGACAACTTGTGAATCTAGAGGCGGCTGGTCCGGGACTGGCTGGCAGGGTTGGCGTTGGTCGCTTCGCCGTGGTCGTGACTCATGACAAACCTGGCCCCTTCGGGGTGCCTTGCCTATGAACTGTCCGGTCGCGGCGAGTGACCGGCGCCTTCCCGGCCCACCTCGGTGGCTTGATCAGAAGCATGTCCGACCTCGCGGTCGTGGCTCATCACAGGTATGCCCCGAAGTGATCCCTTTCCGGGCCGGCGCCGGTCGTCAGCGACCGGAGTCATCGCCCATCTCAAGGAAAGGACCGGACCGCTGTGAGCACCATTGTCGCGCACACTCATCCGTTCATCATCGGCGTGGACACCCACGCCCGAACCCACACCTACGCCGTCCTCACGGCTGCAGGTGAGCACCTCGGGACCGAAACGTTCCCGAACACCGCGGCGGGCCGTTCCCGCGCGATCTCCTGGGCCGCGCGTCGCGCCAGCGGTGTCGCCGACCCGCTCTGGGTGATCGAAGGGGCAGGCAGCTACGGCGCACAGCTGGCACGCAACGTCACCGACACCGGCTACCGCGTCGTCGAGGCCGCCCGGATGAGCGGTGGTCGGCGAGGGGTCGGCAAGTCGGACCCGATCGATGCGCAGCGGATCGCCGCCGCAGTACTCGCCCTGCCGACCGATCAACTCCGAAACCCACGCCAAGACGAGGGCGTGCGCGCCGCGACGCAGATACTCCTGACCGCTCGCGACGAGCTCGCCGGTGAGCGCACGCGAGCAGTCAACGCACTCACTGCCCTGCTCCGCATCACTGACCTCGGCCTCGACGTTCGTCGCCCCCTCGGTGCTCGCCGGATCGCTGAGGTCGCGCGCTGGCGGACGCGGGACGAGCACATCGCCGCCGCGACCGCCCGGACAGAGGCGATCCGTCTGGCCAAACGGATCCTCGAGCTCGACGCCGAGCTCGATCAGAACATGGCGCGCATCAGCGAGCTCGTCCAAGCCAGCCCGGCCACCGAACTGCTCCACAAGACCGGCATCGGGCCTGTCACAGCAGCGAGAACTCTCGTCGCGTGGTCTCACCCCGGCCGAGTCACCAACGAAGCCGCGTTCGCCGCTCTCGCGGGGGTGAATCCCATCCCGGCATCCTCGGGCAACACCACACGACACCGACTCAACCGCGGCGGAGACCGGCAGCTGAACCGAGCGCTGAACGTCATTGCGATGGTCCGAATGGTCCACGACCCCGGCACCCGCGCCTACGTCGACCGGCGGCGCGCCGAAGGCAAGACCGACCGCGAAATCCGGCGCATCCTCAAGCGCTACCTCGCCCGCAGCATCTATCGACACCTCAACGCCGCCTCAGCCGCTCAAACTGGGGGTTGACGAGACATAGAAGCTTCATAGGAGCGTCGGGGCCGCGCTGCGTCGTTGTGGTTGTCGAAAACGGGCTTGTGGCTGGGTTCGGCGGCGCCGGATGATGATGGTGCCGCGGTCGACGCCGCTGATGCTTAGTGCTTCGAGCCTGTATAGGAGCGTGGCGTGGAGGGCTTCCACGGGAACCGTGGATTGGTGCCTCGAGCCTGTCATTTCCTGGGCTTGATGAGCCCGACTAGGAGATTCCTGAATCATTTTCCCCGCCCTTCCCGCGGCACCCGCCCCACCGGACGGTGGGGCGAAGCGAAGAAGGACGGAGGAGCTGCAGATGGATATCGTGCATGATCGTGCTGCGGGAATCGACATCTCCAACGGGACGCGAAGGTCTGTGTTCGGATACCAGGAGCCCGCGCCGGTACGTTCAGCAAGACAGTCACGACGTACGGGGCGACGACGAATGAAATCTTGCGGCTACGTCACAACTTGGAAGAGGCCGCCGTGACCGTGGTCGCGATGGAAGCCACGGGCGATTACTGGAAGCCCTTCTTCTTCCTCCTGGATGAGACTCTGAACGTGGAACTGGTCAACGCGAAGCAGGCCAAGAACATCCCGGGTCGCAAGACCGACGTGTCGGCGGAAAGTGTCAAGGCGGGTGAGACAGATTCCGTCAGGCGGTCTGTATGAGGGCCTCCTGTGAGGGCTGGTTGATCCAGGCGGCCTCGGGCAGCTTGGGCGCCTGGGGTCGGCGGTGGCCGAAGCGCTCGGGACGGGCGGCGTAGGCCGCGTCCAGGGTGGCCTGGCGCTGGGCGCGGACCTGCCCGGCGGTGCCGAAGTGGACGCTGGCGGGGGTGTGCAGCCCGATCCCGCAGTGGCGGTGCTCGTGGTTGTAGTAGGCGAAGAACTGCTCGGCGAACGCGCCGGCGTCGGCCAGGGACCCGAAGCGCTCGGGGAAGACCGGGGCGTACTTCAGCGTCTTGAACGCCGCCTCGCTGTAAGGGTTGTCGTTCGACACGTGCGGGCGGGAGTGCGACCTGGCCACCCCGAGGTCGACGAGCAGCTGAGCGACCGGTTTGGAGGTCATCGAGGTCCCGCGGTCGGCGTGGATCGCCTCCGGCACGCCATGGATGCCCATGGCGTGCTCGAGCAGGTTCTTGGCGATCTCGGCGTCCTCGCGGGCCGCGATGGTCCAGCCCACGACGAACCTGGAGAAGATGTCGAGCACGACGTACAGGTCGTAGTACACGCCCCGCTCCGGCCCCTTGAGCTTTGTGATGTCCCAACTCCACACCTGCCCCGGCGCCGTCGCGACGAGCTCGGGCCGGGTCCGGGGCGGGTGGCTCGCCTGCCGGCGCCGTTCCCCGGCCATGTCGTGCTCGCGCAGGATCCGGTGCATCGTGGACATCGAGCACAGGTAGGTGCCCTCGTCCAGCAGCGTGGCCCAGACCTGGGCGACCGACTTGTCCGCGAACCGCTGGCTGGTCAACACGGCCAGCACGTGGGCCCGCTCGGCGGCGGACAGCTTGTTCGCCGGTGCCGGCCGCGGTGTCCGTGGACGTGGCGGTGGCGGGTTCTTGGCCCGGTAGTGACTGGCGCGGGAGCGACCCAGCAGCGCGCACGCAGCCGCGGTGCCGACGTGCTCGGCCAGCCCGTCGACGGCCGGGTTGATCACCGCGGCGACCGCGGCGGCTTGTCCGCGCTCTCGGAGAGCGTCTCCAAGAGCGCGTGTGCTTTTCCCATCAGGTCCAGCGCCGCCCTGGTCTTGGCCAGCTCGGCCTCGGCCTTCTCCGCCCGGGCCCGTAGCGCCTGCAGCTCCCGCTCGCGCCGGTCCCGCGGCTTGCTGCCCAGCCCGGACAGCGAGCCGGCGGCCGCGGCCTTGCGCCACTCGATGATGTGGGAGGTGTACAGGCCCTCCCGGCGCAGGATCTCCCCACGCCCAGAGCGGTCCGCGGCGTCGTACTCGGCCAGGATCGCCGCTTTGAACTCGGCGGTGAACGTCCGCCTCTTGGGCCGGTCAGCACGAGGAGCCATAGCCCCATCATCGGTGCCGACGTCAGCAACCGTCATCGTCATCTCAGTATTGGTCCGTTCTCGCCCCGTGCAGTGCGAAGGTCAGCAGTGCTGGTGTCTCACCCCATCCTGACGCACAGGGGGCGGCTGGACGATCTCACCGAGTGGGCGCATGGTTTCACCGGCCGGGCCCAGTCGTTCCCCGGCTACCGGGCCTGGAGTCCCGCGGGGTGGTGGTCTTTCGGGCCCGCGGCGTCGTGACCGCGACGGGGTGAGCCATCGTGCGATGGTCAGTGAGAACGACCAAGAACTCACACAGAAAGACGACACCGCACGATGGCTCTTGACCAGTCTGCCCTCCTCGAGCTGCTCGGGGAACTGAAGCTCACCGGCACCACCGACCGCATCCGAGCCGCGACCGAGCGGCTCTACCAGGAGCTGATCGACGCGGAGACAGCCGCATTCATCGGCGCCGCCCCCTACGAGCGCACGAGCGAGCGCACGACTACCCGCAACGGTTCCCGGCCGCGGGTGCTGTCGACCACGGCTGGGGATCTGGAGTTGCGGATCCCGAAGTTGCGGCAGGGGTCGTTCTTCCCGTCGCTGCTGGAGCGGCGCCGCCGGGTCGACCAAGCCTTGTTCGCGGTCGTGATGGAGGCCTACCTCCACGGCGTCTCAACCCGGAAGGTCGATGACCTCGTCAAAGCGCTCGGCGCTGACACTGGCATCTCGAAGTCCGAGGTGTCCCGCATCTGCCAAGGGCTCGACGCCGAGGTCGCATCGTTCCGCGACCGCTCGCTGTCTGACATCGCCTACCCCTACGTGTTCCTCGACGCGACCTACTGCAAGGTCCGCATCGACCACCGTGTCGTGTCCCAGGCGGTCGTCGTCGCGATCGGCGTCGCCGCTGACGGGCGGCGGGTCGTGCTGGGCTTCGATGTCGGAGACAGCGAGACCGAGGAGTTCTGGAAGCAGTTCCTGCGCTCGTTGAAGACACGAGGTCTGGGCGGGGTGAAGCTGGTGATCTCCGACGCCCACGCCGGACTGAAGAAGGCCGCAGCGACCGTGTTGCAGGGCGCCGCCTGGCAGCGCTGCCGCGTCCACTTCATGCGCAACGTCCTGACCGCCCTCCCGAAGGGCCGGCAGGAGATGGTCGCCAGCGTGATCCGCACGATCTTCGCCCAACCCGACGCCGAGCACATCGATGCCCAGTTCGACGAAGTCGTGCGCATGATCGAGCGCGTCCACCCCAAGACCGCCGTGATGCTCACCGACGCCCGTGACGACATCCTCGCGTTCAAAGCGTTCCCCGCCCGGCATTGGCGACAGATCTGGTCCACGAACCCGCTGGAACGCCTCAATCGGGAGATCAAGCGCCGCACCGACGTCGTTGGCGTGTTCCCGAACAACGCCGCCCTGCTCCGCCTGGCCGGCTCCGTCCTCGTCGAGCAACACGACGAATGGGAAGCCGCCGACCGCCGCTACTTCTCCGAAGCCTCCATGACCGAGCTCACCGCGACCACCCCCACCATCGACGAGGCGGTGATACTCCCCGAGATCACCGCCGCCTAAACTAACGACAGCTGATCATCGCAACGAAGCGAAAGACCACCACTCAAACGGACGCGGCCCTGTCACGGCGGCGAGAGCGCTGGAGGTCACTGCAGCTGGCCGAGCTCGAGCATCTCACCGTCGAGGAAGAACGTCGGAGGGGAATGCTGAAGCTTCGGTTGACTCTGGGACTGCCAATGACCCCACCACGAACGGATGCTCGCGGTCTCACTGTCACCGTTCCAGCACGACGGCGAGGCCTTGACCCACGCCGATGCAGATCGCCACGACGGCGACGCCGCCTCCGCGTCGCGCAAGCTCATGCGCGGCATGCCCGAGAATGCGGCCCCCCGAAGCGCCCAGCGGATGGCCGATGGCCAGCGCTCCGCCGTGGATGTTGACCCGCTCAGGATCAAGTTCAGGCCACCCGGCGACGCATGCGAGCGACTGTGAAGCGAACGCCTCGTTGAGCTCGACCACGTCGACATCGGCCCAGGACCGGCCGGCGCGTGCGAGCGCCTTGTTCGCCGCCTCGATCGGCGCGATCGGGAACAGATGCGGATCGACGCCATGCGCCCCGCGTCCCGCAATCCGCGCGAGTGGCTCGCCGGGCAGCGCACCCTCCGCGGCGATCAGAACGGCGGAAGCGCCGTCGTTGATCGGCGAGGAGTTGCCGGCGGTGACGGTGCCTTCGCCGTCGCGCGCGAACAGCGGAGTAAGCCCGGCGAGCTTGTCCACGGAAGTGTCGTCCCGGATGCCCTCGTCGCGTGCCAGGTCGGCCCCTGGCACGTGCACGATCTCGCCATCGTAGACCCCGTCAGCCCACGCTTTAGCTGCCAGCCGGTGAGAGCGCACGGCGAACTCGTCCTGGGCATCTCGGGAGATTCCCCACTCTCGGGCGATCTTCTCCGCCGATTCTCCATTGGAGATGGTCCACTGCTTCGGCAGCTTCGGGTTGGTCATCCGCCACCCGATGGAGGTGTTCCACAGTGTCTGGTTACCGACCGCCGGCCACGGCCTCGGCGACTTCTCCACGATGAACGGCGCCCGGCTCATCGACTCCACTCCGCCGGCGAGCACGAGACCGGCGTCGCCGGTCTCGACAGCGCGGGCGGCCTGGATCACCGCTTCCAGCGACGACGAGCAGAGTCGGTTGACGGTCACGCCGGTGACACTGGTGGGGAAGCCTGCCAGCAGCGCCCCGAAACGGGCGACGTCGCGGTTGTCCTCTCCTGCTTGGTTCGCATCGCCGAAGATCACGTCATCGATGCGCGCGGGGTCGAGGCCCATGCGCGCGACGGTCGCCTTCATGACGACTGCGGCGAGATCGTCGGGCCGGATGCCGCTGAGCGCGCCACCCGCCCGCCCGAAGGGGGTGCGGACAGCATCGTAGACAAAGCTCGCGGTCATGGCGGGCTCCCTTCCGTGGTCGGCCGAGGGTCAGGCGAACGCCGATATTCCGGTGATCTGGCGGCCGATGATGAGCGACTGGATGAAGTCGGTCCCCTCATATGTGTGGACGACTTCCATGTCGGTGAGGTGGCGGGCGACGTGGTTCTCCAGAAGGAGTCCGTTGCCGCCGAGGAGGTCGCGGGCATCCCGGCAGAGTGCACGCGCGTGCTGGCCGGTGAACATCTTCGCGAGCGAGGCCTGTTCGTTCGTCAGTCGCCCTTCATCCTGCAGAGTGGCTGTGCGGAAGCAGAGCAACTGCATCGCGGTGAGATCGGCGAGCATGTTGGCCAGCTTGTTCTGCACCAGCTGGAAGCTGGCGATGGGCTTGCCGAACTGGACACGTTCCTGGACGTAGACCGCCGCTGCCTCGTACGCGGCGAGAGCGTGCCCGAGCGCCTCCCACGCGACGGCGCTGCGGGTGCGGTTGAGGATCGCGGAGACGTCACGGAATGAGGTCGACTTCGCCAGCTTGTTCCCGGCAGGGATCCTCAGTCCGGAGATCTCGATGTGCGCCTGCTGGATCGCGCGCTTAGCGATCTTCCCGGTGATCGCCTCCGCAGAGTACCCCTCGGGATACTGTCCGTCAGCGCCTTTCTCGAGCACGAATGCCTTCACTTTGGCATCCGCTGTGTCGCGGGCCCAGATGATGACGAGGTCCGCAACGTGTCCGAGCCCGATCCACCGTTTGGCACCGTCTATGACATACGCGCTCCCGTCGCGGCGGGCAGTGGTCTCCAGGGCGACGGAGTCGGAGCCGTGATCGGGCTCGGTCAGCGCGAACGCGCCGAGCTTGCGGAGGGCTGCCATTTCGGGCAGCCAGCGCTGCTTCTGCTCGTCGTCGCCGAGCAACGCGATGCTGCCCATCGCAAGTCCCGAGTGCACGGCATTGAGCGTGTTCACACTCCCGTCTCCACGAGACAGTTCCATCGCGACGAGGCCGGTCTGCAGTCGGGTCAGTCCCGGACAGCCGTAGCCCTGGATCGCGGTGCCCACGATTCCCAGCTCGCCCAGTGCGGGGAGGATCTGGTAAGGGAAGTCCGCTAACTCCCAGTACTCGTTGATAACTGGCAGGACCTCGGAATCCACGAATCCGCGCACACGTGTGATGAGATTGCGGTCGTCGTCGCCGAGAAGATCACCGATCTGATAAAAGTCCGTATCCACCGGATGTGCCGCCTTCGTGATCGTCATCTCTCAGCGTCCCTCTTTCCGAATCGCCGGGACGGTAACCCGATCGCCGACGTGGTCTTCATCGTCTTCCGCGACTTGCAGCCACCGTCGGACCGCCTCGCCATCCTGGTCGAGTGCAGGAGGCGCGGCGCGGTAACTCGCGGGGGTGCGGGAGAACGTTATGGGGTTGCGAATGGTGGGCACCGCGTGGTCGCCGGTGCCGGCCGCGACGCTGGGCTCCAGGCCGATCTTCGCAGCGAACTCGACGCCTCCACGGACATCCAGGACCGGCGCACACGGGACCTGCAACGGGCTGAAGATGTCGAACCACTCCCATGCGGTCTTGGTGACCAGCCGCGCTGTCAGCAGCGGGCGCAGGGCGTCTCGGTGCGCGCTGCGGTCTGCGTTGGACGCGAAGCGAGTGTCTGCGGCCAGCTGCGGCAGCCCGATGGCGTCGCAGAACGTAGCGAACTGCGCGTCGTTGCCGATCGCGAGCACCAGTTCCCCGTCATGGGTGCGAAACGGTGCGTAGGGGTAGATACTGGGGTGGTCATTGCCCATCCGGGTCGGAGACTGCCCGCTCAGCAGAAACCCGCCGGTCTGGTTGACCATGCCCGACAATGCGGAGGACAGCAGGTTCAGTTCGACGTGCTGTCCCTCTCCCGAGCGCTGTCGGTGGTAAAGGGCGGAGGTGATCGCGATGCACGTGTGCAACCCGGTGATCACATCGAACACCGCGACGCCCGCGCGGAACCCTTCCGTGTTCGGCGCGCCGGTCACGCTCATCAGTCCAGACAGCGCCTGTGCGAGCAGGTCGTAGCCGGCGAGCCCCGCGCCTCCCGCGGTACCGAAGCCGGTGATCGACGCATAGATCACACTGGGGTTCTCCCGCTTGACGGACTCGTAGTCCAAGCCGAATCGCCGGAGCCCGCCGGGTTTGAAGTTCTCTGTGACCACATCGGCTCGGGCCGCGAGACGCTGTGCGAGGACAAGGTCATCGGGGTTGCGGAAGTCCAGCACCACAGACTGCTTGTTCCTGTTAATGGAGAGGAAGTAGGTCGACTCGCCTCGGTACTCCGGTGGCCGGTAGCTGCGTGTCTCGTCCCCTAGCGGACTCTCCACCTTGATGACCGTCGCCCCGAGGTCCGCGAGCAGCATCGTGCAGTAGGGGCCAGCGAGTACCCGGCCGAAATCCGCGACCAGGAGACCCTCGAAAGGACCACCGGCCACGTCCTGCACCGTCCGGCCATCCGGGAGCGAGCTCTTCATCATCGGGAACACCTCAGTCGTCGTGTTCGTCCAGACTCCCAGCAGCCGTTTATGTCCGTCCAATACCTGATCAGGCACGTATTGATGCTCTAATCTCATGAAACGAGGGCTGTTCCAGAACGGCACACTCGAGGCTCCCCATTTCGACGCCACCCTGGTGGTGTCGAGGCGATGGGGCCGGGAGCGGCCCGCGCCTGGGCGTGATCAGCAATGAGGCTAAGGAGAACCCATGGGTAGCAGGCTTGCAGGCAAGGTCGCGATCGTCACCGGCGCGGCGAACGGGATGGGGCGCGCACATGTGCGCCGCCTCGCCCAGGAAGGGGCGAGCGTCCTCGCCACCGACGTCGACTCGGCCGGGCTCGAGCACACCGTCGCCGAAGCGAACCGTGACGGCGGGACGGTCGTGGGGCTGGAGCAGGATGTCGCGATCGCGGCGAGGTGGGACGAGATCGTGGCAGAAGCCGAGCAGCGTTTCGGCCGGCTCGACATTCTGGTCAACAACGCGGGGGTGCTCATCCTCAAGCCCGTCGAGGAGACCACAGAGGAGGAGTGGGACCTCATCTTCCGCATCAACGCCAAGGGTGTCTTCCTCGGCACCAAGGCCGCGGTGCCTGCTCTGGTCCGCGCAGGCGGGGGATCGATCGTGAACATCTCGTCGATCTACGGCATCATCGGCGCACCGAGCGCCGCCGCGTACGAGGCGTCAAAGGGCGCCGTCCGGCTGCTGACCAAGGCCAGCGCGGTGGACCTGGCCAAGTACGGCATCCGGGTGAACTCTGTGCATCCCGGTGTCATCGCCACCCCCATGACCACGGGGCTGCTGGCGACGCCGGAGTCGACGAAAGCCGTGCTGTCCACGACGATCCTCGACCGGCCCGGCCAGCCCGAGGAAGTCTCGAACGTCGTACTCTTCCTCGCCTCGGACGAGGCTTCCTTCGTCACCGGCGCCGAGTATGTCGTGGATGGCGGCTATACCGCGCAGTGATCTCGGTCGGCCGGGGTCTGCGCGACCCCGGCCGACTCATCCAGACTTGTATGCCAATCCACCTTCCATCGGTACGGATTATGCAATAATCCCTGGATGGATCTGCAGCAGCTGCGCACCTTCCTCGCCGTCGCCGAGGAACTGCACTTCGGACGGGCAGCCGAGCGCCTGCATATGGCGCAGCCGCCGATCAGCCGCGGCATCCAGCAGCTGGAGCGGGAGTTGGGTGCGCGGCTGTTCGAGCGGAGCACCCGCAAGGTAACGCTGACCTCGGTGGGCGAGGCCCTCGTCGCCCCCGCCCAGGAGGTCCTGGACGCGCTGGACCGGGTGAGCAGGGTCGCCCGCGCAGCCGGGACGGGCGAGATCGGTCACGTCCGTCTGGCGTACGCGGGTGCGTCCTCCAACGTGATGGTCGGATTGCTCGCCCGAGCAGTCAACCAGAACCACCCAGGCATCCACCTCGAGCTGCTCAGTCAGCACTTCGCCCAACCGGCGATGCAGCTGCTCACCCGCGGCGACATCGACATCGCCCTCGGCAGGTGGGACCACATTCCCGCCGCCGTGCGCACCCGCGTGATCGCTGTCGAGGAACTCGTCATCGCCGTCCCGGAGACCCACCGTCTAGCCGACGCCGGTGCCGTGTCGATCGCGCAGTTCGAGGGTGAGCCGTTCGTGTCGCTCCAACCGCAGACCGGCACGTTGCTGCTGGAGCGGCTGCGACAGATGAGTAGAGCCGCCGGGTTCAACGCCGATGTCGTCCAGCACGCACCGGACTCGTGGACGCTGATGTCCCTCGTCTCCGCCGAGATCGGCTGCTCATTGACCCTGTCCTCGGTGATCGACAGCATCGCCGACCCGCACTTGCGCTTCCTGCGCCTGACCGACGACGTCGCACCTGTCGAGCTGCGGATGGCGTGGCTGCGCGACAGCGACGACCGTGCCTTGCACGCCGTGCTCCGGTTGTCCGAATCCGTCCTCCCGACGCCGCAGGACTAAGCCTCGATCCACCGATGGACGGGGCGTTGAGCGAGCGTCGTGACGTAGAAATGCCCCTCTGATCAGGAAGAATAGAGCTTGCTTAGGGTTCTGTTCGTCTGGTCGGAGAGGCATCTCGTAGATGCAATTCAAGCACGCCCCCGCCGCAGTGTCTGCGGTGTTCGATGATCCGAATCTCGTGTCGGCCGCGGGGCTGGTGCCGATGCTCCGCCTGGCGCGTTCCGCGGGGTTGGACGAGCTCGCGCGTGAGCGGTTGAGCGTCCCGACGGATAAGGGCGCCAACGCGGGTGCGAAGGTGATGGCACTGGTCGCGGGCATGCTCGCCGGGGCGGACTCGATCGACGACATGAACCTGCTCCGCCATGGCGGAATGGGCCGGTTGTTCGACCGGACGTATGCGCCGTCGACGCTCGGGTCGTTCCTGCGGGAGTTCCGGTTCGGACACGTCCGCCAGCTCGACGCCGTCGCCTCCCGGGTGTTCGCGAATCTCGCTGTCGACGCGCCGCTGCTCCGAGCAGGCGATGGCGAGCGGGTGATGGTGGATCTGGACGACACCATCATCGAGGTCCACGGATACCAGAAGCAGGGCGCCGGTTTCGGGTACTCCGGCGTCCGGGGCTGAACGCCCTCCTCGCCACGGCATCGACCACCTCGTCGGCGCCGGTGATCCTGGCCCAGCGGTTGCGGCAGGGAAGACCGGGTCCCCGAAGGGGGCCGCGCGGATCGTCGGCGATGCTCTCGCCACCCTGCGCCGCACCCGCGCCGCGACCGGGGCCAGGCCGTTGCTGCGGGCGGACTCCGCGTTCTACGGACACGCGACCGTCGGCACCGCGATCAAGGCGGGCGCCGACGTGTCGGTGACCGTGAGGATGGACCCGGCGGTGAAGGCCGCGATCGCGACCATCCCGGATGATGCGTGGGAGATGATCGAGTACACCGACGCGATCCGTGACGAGACCACCGGGCAGCTGATCTCCAAAGCCGAGGTCGCCGAGGTCCCGTTCACCGCGTTCCGCTCGAGGAAGAAGGCGGAACAGGTCGCCGGACGGTTGGTGGTGCGGCGCATCCCCGATCTGAACCCGAGACAGGTGGAGCAGCCGACCCTGTTCGACGTCTACCGGCATCACGCGTTCTTCACCACCACAGCGAAGGAGGTGATGGACACGGTGGCCGCGGACAAGACCCACCGCGGTCACGCGATCATCGAGCAGGTCCACGCCGACCTCAAAGCGGGGCCGCTCGCGCACCTGCCCTCCGGGGTGTTCACCGCGAACAGCGCCTGGCTCGTCATCGCCGTGATCGCATTCAACCTCACCCGCGCTGCCGGTCTCGTCGCCGACCGAGCGGGACGGCTCGCGAGAGCAACGACCGCGACGATCCGCCGCACCCTGATCCACGTCCCCGCACGGCTGGCGCGCTCCGCGCGCCGAATCACGCTGCACCTGCCCGAGGCCTGGCCATGGCAGACCGCGTTCGACCGGCTCTTCACAGCCACGCACGCGCCACCGCCAACGGTGACCACCTGACCATCGCCGCAACGCGGCACGACCGAGGACCAAGTGGACGACCGGGATGCGACGCCCGGAACTCAACCCTGCCCTCGACGCGTCACCGCGCCCCGATCATGCCGCCCCGGCACACCCACGGCTCATCGGTGGATCGAGGCTAAGGGTCGCCAGGTATCAATCCGCCTGCCATTTGGTATTGGAGAGAATCAGAACGAAGTGGAAGCGTGGAGTCCACTGTGCGTATATCAACGGCGAGGACAACCATGCACGCATTCGCGATCTTCCAAGACGATCACACGGTGACCGATGTGGAATTGCCGACCCCGACCCCCGAAGGCACCGAAATCCTCCTGCGCGTGGTTCGGTCCGGGGTGTGCCACACCGACATGCACCTGCGTGAGGGGTACTACGATCTCGGCAGCCGGGGGCGTCTGAATCTGATCGACCGGGGCGTCACCTACCCGCTTGTCCTCGGCCATGAGGTCGTCGGCGTCGTCGAAGCGGCCGGCCCCGACGCCGACGGGGTCTCGCCGGGTGAGCATCGCCTTGTCTACCCATGGATCGGCGACGGCTCCTGCGACGCATGCCAGGCAGGTCACGAGAACCTGTGCCCCTCGCCCCGTAACCTCGGCGTCGCCCGCCACGGCGGGTATGCCGAGTTTATCCTCGTCCCGCACCCCCGTTACCTCCTCGACGTCACCGGGATCGAAGAGCGGTGGGCCGCAACTCTCGCCTGCTCCGGCCTGACCGCCTACAGTGCCGCGCGCAAGGCCCTTCCGGCCACCGCGTCCGATCCGGTCGTGGTGATAGGCGCCGGCGGTGTCGGGTTGATGGCGATCGCCACGCTGCGCGCGCTCGGCCACGAAGCAGTCCTCGCGGTGGACCTGCAGGAGCGCAATCTGGAACTGGCGCGGCAGCTCGGAGCGACCACGACGATCTCCGCCCGCCAGGAAGACCTTGCCGCCGCCATCGTCGCCGGCGCCGGTGGGCCGGTCGCGGCGATCGTGGACTTCGTCAACAACTCCACAACAGCTCCCGCTGCGTTCGCCGCGCTCCGCAAGGGCGGAACGATGGTTCAGGTCGGGCTGTTCGGCGGAGAGCTGGTCATCCCCACCGCGTTGCTCACTCTGAAGATCATCACCATCCGCGGAAGCTTCGTCGGGTCCCTCGGCGAGCTCGAGGAGCTCGTCGGGCTCGCGCGGCGCGGCGCGCTCCCGCATCTCCCGATCATCGACGGGGAGTTGTCTGCGACGGCGGTGCAGGATGCGCTGGACCGGCTCGCCGCGGGCGGCGTGCCCGGCCGGATCGTGCTCAGCGCGTGACCGCGCCGGGCGTCCAGCCGGCCACGACTCACGCGTAGTCGAAGAAGCCGCGTCCCGTCTTGCGTCCCAGCTCCCCGGCCGCGACCTTGTCGCGGAGGATCTGCGGCGGGGCGAACCGCTCGCCGAGCGTCTCATAGAGGTATTCGGCGATCCCGAGACGCACGTCCAGCCCGACAAGATCGGAGGTGCGCAACGGACCTGTCGCGTGACGGTATCCCAGCACCATCGCCGTGTCGATGTCCTCAGCGCTGGCCACCCCCTCTTCGAGCATCCGCATCGCTTCCAGCGCGATTGCCGCGCCCAGGCGGGAGCTCGCGAAGCCGGGCGCGTCGTTGACGACGATCGGGGTCTTCCCCAGCGATGTCACCCACTGCTCCGCCCGTTGCCGCAGGTCCGGGTCGGTCGACGGCGTCAGCACGATCTCGACGAGTGACGAGGGCGGCACCGGATTGAAGAAGTGCAGTCCGCACACGCGCTCCGGCCTCGCCAGCTGCGCCGCGAGCCTTGTCACCGACAACGATGAGGTATTCGTGGCCAGCCACGCCGACTCCTCCACGATCCCCTCTGCTCTCTGCATCGCCTCGACCTTGAGTGCGAATGTCTCTGGGACAGCTTCGATCACGAGCTCGGCATTCCGCAGCGCCTCGTAGTCGGCGCTGGCCGCGACGCGGCCGGCGATTGCGTCGACGTCGACCGAGGCATCCCGCTCCGCGGCCTTGCGGATCCCATCGGCCAACCGCGCGGCGGCCGCGCCCGCCGCCGCCGGGTCACGTTCGATCACGGTGACCTGGGCGCCCGCCTGAGCGAACACTTGCGCGATACCGGCGCCCATGCGGCCGCCCCCGATCACGCCGACGGTGGAGGGAACAGTGATCATCGGGTCTCCTGAGAACGGTTGAGGAATCGGGTCATCAGCTGCGTCTTGGCGTCCGACTCGAACAGGATCGCCTGCGCGAGTTCGTCGACAAGGGGGTGGGCGTCCCGCGGCGCAGCGAGCACGCGCTTCGAGAGGCGGAGGGCGAGCGGATCCTGGCCAGCGATCCGATCGGCGACGGTATCCGCCGCGGCCGCTAACTGGTCGGGTTCATGCACCGAGGCCACCAACCCACACCGCAGCGCCTCCTCGGCGTCCAGCCGGCGCCCCGTGAACAGGATCTCCTTGGCCAGCGGCTCCCCCACCAGCTCGGCGAGCCGCCAGGTCGCCCCGGCCGCGGCCAGGATTCCGATCGCCGTCTCGGGGTTGCCGAACACGGCGCGGGTGGACGCGATCCGGATGTCGGCCGCGTACGCGAGTTCCGCACCGCCCCCGATCGCGAACCCGTCGACCGCGGCGATCACCGGCATAGGCAGCCGCGCGATACGGGTGAACAGCCCGGAGTTGATGCCGGCCAGCGCTTCGTCGCGGCCGCGCTCGAGCAGCTGCCGGATGTCTGCGCCAGCCGCGAACACACCCCGTTCGGGCGTGGAGGTTCCGGTGAGAATCAGGATGCGGGGCTCTCGCTCCAGGCTCGTGCATACCGCGTGAAGTTCGTCGACCATGTCGTCGTTGATCGCGTTTCGCACGTCAGGACGGTTCAGTTCGACGTGAAGCCGGTCCGCGCCCTCGCGGAGTATCAGAGTGGTCACCGTCCCAGCCTCCCATCACCGATCAATGCGCGTCCAATACCCGATCCACGTACATCTGATGCGCCATCGTCATCAATCTCGGCCGGGATCGGTATTGGACGAACTCGGCCACGGCGCGACAGGCTGAGTGGGCAGTACCGCGCCAGACGACCGCCGATCTGGGCGGGCGTGGCCCGAGAGACGCACGACAGCAATGAAGCGAGGAGACCACGATGGGTGCATACCGGACCATCAACCCAGCCACCGGCCAGACGGTCGCCGAGTACCCCGTGATCGGCGATGCGGACGTGGCCGACATCGTCGCCCGCTCGCACACGGCCTACCGCAGGTACCGGGAGCTGCCGCTCGCCGAACGGACGGGGATCCTGGCACGCGCGGCGCAACTGCACCGGGACCGCATCGATGAACTGAGCGCGCTGCTGACCCTCGAGGTCGGCAAACCCGTCACGCAGGCCCGCGGGGAAGTCGAGCTGGTCGCCTCGATCTACCAGTACTACGCCGACCACGCCGAAGCGTTTCTCACCGACGAGACCCTCGACATCGTCGGCGGAGGGGAAGCGCTCGTCCGCACCGAGCCGATCGGGCCGCTGTTGGGGATCATGCCGTGGAACTACCCGTACTACCAGGTGGCCCGGTTTGTCGCCCCCAACCTCGCACTGGGCAACACGATCATCCTCAAACACGCCCGCAACTGCCCGCAGTCCGCCCTCGCCATCGAACGCGTGCTCCACGATGCCGGGCTTCCGGCCGACGCGTACATCAACGCGTTCGTAGACAGCCGCCAGATCGCCGGCATCATCGCCGACCCGCGCGTGCAAGGGGTGTCGCTGACCGGCTCCGAGAAGGCGGGCTCGGCTGTCGGCGAGGTGGCCGGCAGGCATATGAAGAAGGTCGTCCTCGAGCTGGGCGGCTCGGACCCGTTCATCGTCCTGGAGGATGCTGACGTCGACGCGGCCGTGGCAGCCGGCGTGCGCGGCCGCATCGCCAACGGCGGCCAGGCGTGCACGGCATCCAAGCGGTTCATCGTCGTGGATGCCGTCTACGACGAGTTCTCCCGGAAGTTCATCGACGCGATCACGAAGATCACCCCCGACGACCCCACGGACCCCGACACGTTCCTCGGCCCGCTGGCGTCCGCGGATGCCGGCAAGGAGCTCGAGGAGCTCGTCGAGGACGCGGTCGCCAAGGGCGCCACCCTGCACATCGCCCCCGGTGCACGCCGAGAGGGCGCCTTCTACCCGCCCAGCGTGCTCACCGGGGTCACCCCGCCGATGCGAGCCTACGAGGAGGAGCTGTTCGGACCGACCGCGGTCGTGTACCGGGTGCCCTCCCCGCAGGCCGCGGTCGCCCTGGCCAACGAATCGCCCTTCGGGCTGTCCAGCAGCGTCTTCACGCAGGACCCTCTGGCGGCCGCGCAGATCGCCCGCGAACTGGAGGTCGGGATGGTGTGGATCAACAGCACCAGCCGCAGCGCACCGGACCTCCCCTTCGGCGGCGTGAAGCGCTCCGGCATCGGACGCGAGCTCGCCCGGTACGGCATGGACGAGTTCGCGAACAAGAAGCTCATCCGAACCCCCGCCTGATATCCCCGCGTAACGCCTCCGCCGCGCCGAGTACGCAACTGCGAATCCAGGCCTCCCTGGTCGGCAGGCGGGGGCGCTGTTTTCAGGAGATCAGGGTGTTCTGCCCGTCGAGACCGTACGCGCGCAGTTTCCGGTACAGCGTCGTGCGCCCGATACCGAGGATCTCCGCTGCACGCGAACGGTTTCCGTCCGCCTCCCGCAGCGCCGCATCGATCGCCCGGTACTCGGATGCGGCGATGCCGCGCAGCTGGCGGGCACGTGTGCGCATCTCGACGGGCAGAAGGTCGACGTCCAGGACGGTGCCGACGGGGCGGTACGCCACCATCGCGGCAATCAGAACCCGCAGCTCCGAGGCGCCACCAGGCCAGTCCCACCGGGAAAGCGCCTGCAGCAGAGCAGGGCTCAGTGTCACCGAGTGCTCCTGAGCGAGTCTCACGGCCAGGCCGATGACACGGTCTGGGTCATCGCGCAGCGCTGGGAGGTCGAGTCGCGGCCCCAGGCGGCCCAGGAAACTGAAGACGACGCCAGTCAGGTCGTCTGCGACACAGAACACCACCCGGGCGGACCGGACGGGATCTGCCGCGCCGGCCAATTGCTGCAGGACCGGGAAGTCAGCGTCGGTCAAAGACTCGACGCTGCGGACGACCACCGACGTGCCTGTGCTCAGCGCCTGCACCGCCGTGACCACGGCCCCCGGTTCCCGAAGCGCCGGGGCGTCGATGACGACCGGGTCGTGGCGGTCGCGTTCGCGCAGCCAGAGCTGGGCGAGAAGCGTCTTCCCGCTGTCGCGGGGACCGTGGATCGCGATGCACCCGCTGGTGCGACCGAGCACGTCGAGGTGCGCGGCAAGGCGGGAGAGTCGGGTGGGTTCCGGCGCTGCGGTCGGCTCGTCCTCGGGCAGTTCAACGAGGTAGATGCTCTCGCCTGCCCGATTCACGATGCGGCGGGCAGTGCTCGGCCGACCCGCGAGCAGGACGGATGCGACATCCCCCTGCCAATGGTGAGCCTGCAACTCGTCCCACAGCGTCACGTGCCGCTCGGCCGAGAGCATCGGCAACGCGCCCGTCGAGGCGAGCACGCCTCCTCGACCGATGGCCAGCACGCGGTGGCCGGCGGTGCCGCCCGCGAACCGGGCCAGCAGCGCCTGCAACTCCAGCGGTGCGGTGTTCAGGAGCGCGTCCTGGAGGTCACGAGCGGCCTGCTTCGCGATCGCGAGCATCGCGGGATGGGATGCCCCGACTGGAGAGGCGAGGGCGAGCGAGCCGATGACACGCTGCGAGAGGGGGTCGTGGATGGGGGCGCCGGCGCAGGCTAGGGTCTGCAGCCGGTCGTTGACGTGCTCGGCGCCGCGCACGAACACTGCGGATCTTTCCTCCATCGCCGTTCCGAGTCCGTTCGTGCCCAGCGCGGACTCCGAGAATTCGAATCCTTCGGCGGCGGACACCTTGTCGAGCCGTCTCGCGTGGCTCGGGTCGCCTACCTTTCGGGCGAGGATCCGTCCGGATCGGTCGCTGACCAGCAGCGCGACACGCATGTCAGCGAGTGATTCCGCCCATCGCGCCAGGACGGTCTCAGCGGTGTCCTGGAAGCGTCCCGCCAGTTCGGAGAACGGGTGGTAAGCAGGAGTCGCAGTCGGATCGCAGCCGCCACCGGTGGTGATCGAGCGACGCCAACTGCGCTCGATCACCGGGGGGACGTTCAGTGTTCGGGGAGTGAGACCGTGCGCGCCGACGCCAGCTTCGAGAAGGCGTTCACGAGCCTGCCGCACGCTCGCGGCGGAATAGGTGTCGATGGACATAGCTGGGACCTCGCGTCACTGCAAGTGGTCACACCCAGTATCCGCCTCCCTATTGGAACCCGCCAATACCTAATCCGCTGTGGATCTATCCTCTGTGCGCATGAGTCCATGGTGGTGGGGAAGCCGGTCGCGTTCGTAGGTGATGTCGGTGTAGCCGTGAGGAATGGGCTGGCCGTGGTCATCGAGGCCGACGAAGACGATCTTCTCGATCGTGAGAATGCGTTCACGAGTGATCATGTTGCGCACCTCGGCGCGCATCGTGAGGGAGGTGCGCCCGAACGCGGTGGCGCGCAGTCCCATCTCGATCAGATCGCCTTGTCGCGCGGAACTGACGAAGTCGATCTCGGAGATGTACTTGGTGACCGCCCGGGAGTTTCCGAGCTGGATGATGGCGTAGATCGCGGCCTCTTCATCGATCCAGCGCAGCAGGCTGCCGCCGAACAGGGTGCCGTGCGCGTTCAGGTCCTCGGGACGGACCCAGCGGCGTGACCGGAATGTGACGTCTGCTGACATGGAGTCGCTCATAGGACGACCGTAGGCCGGGAAGCACACTCCCGGCCTACGGTTACCGTCGATCAGGCCGGGACGGGCTGTCCGATGCTGAATCCTTCGAAGTCCTTCGCCTGGATCTCCGAGAGGAGGCCGCGGTAGGCGCCTAGGCCGCCGAGGTAGAACATCACGGCGTGCTTCTTGCCGGGGATGTTCGCCCCGAAGATCCACGAGTCGGTCTTGGGGAACAGCGTGTAGTTCGCGATCGTCGTGCAGGTCTCGGTCCATTCGTCCTCGACCTGCTGCGACACCTCGATGAGCCCGCCTCTCCGCTCCGCCTCGGTGACCAGGGTCGTGATGAACTCGACCTGCGCCTCGATGCTGGGCACCAGGTTGGTGAACGGCCCGTTGGGGCCGAGGATCATGAACATGTTCGGGAATCCGGCCGTCATGATGCCGAGGAAGCTGGTCGGGGCGTCGGCCCAGTGCTCGTCGACGCTCACCCCTCCGCGCCCGCGGATGTCGATGCGGCGGTAGTTGCCGTCGACCGCGTCGAACCCGGTAGCCAGCACGAGCACATCCAGCTCGTGCTCCACGCCGTCCGCGGTCTTCACGCCTCGCGGGGTGATCTCGACGATCGGGTTCTCCTTGATCGACACCAGCTTCACGTTGTCCTGGTTGTACACGTCGTAGTAGCCCTGGTTGCACAGCGGCCGCTTCGCATACGGCTGGGTCGGGGTGAGCAATCGCGCCGTCTCCGGATCCTTGACCGTCTCAGCGATCTTGCGGCGGATGAACGCAGCGGCTGCCTCGTTCGACTCCGGGTTGATAGCGATGTCGTTGAACGTGCCGAACATGAAATAGAATCCGTTGCCTCGGTCCCATGCCGCCTGGAACACGCGCTCCCGCTCGGCCTCGTCGACATCGGTGGCCGCGACGGTGGACTCCTCGAACCCGAACGCGACGCCCGAGTTGCGGACCTGCTCCCAGATCTCCGGGAACCGGGACTTGTAGTTCTCCACCTCTCCCGGCTCGACCGGTCCGTTGCCAGAGGGGACGCTGTATTGCGCGGAACGCTGGAACACGGTCAGGTGCGACACCTGCTTGGCTGCGGCGACGATGAACTGGGTTCCGGTCGAGCCGGTGCCGATGACGCCCACCCGCTTGCCCTCGATCGACAGGTCGTCCGGCCACTCCGCGGTGTGCACGAGGCGGCCTTCAAACGAGTCGATCCCGGGGATGTCGGGGATGTTGGTTGCTGCGAGCAGTCCCAGCGCCGTCACCACGTATCGGGCCGTGAAGGACTCTCCGGCGGAGGTGCCGACCGTCCAGGTGTTGGTGGCTTCGTCGAAGACGATCGACGTGACTTCGGTGTTCAGCCGGAAGTCCTTGCGGAGGTCGTACCGGTCGACGACGGTCTCAAGGTAGCGGAGGATGTCGGGCTGGTCGATGTACTTTCGCGCCCAGTCCCACTCCTGCAGCAGTTCGTCATCGAACGAGTATCGGTAGAAGGGGCTCTCCGTGTCGGACATGGCGCCGGGATACCGGTTCCAGTACCAGGTGCCTCCGATGCCGGCGCCCTTCTCGAAGCCGCGGACGCGCAGGCCGAGCTTGTCGCGCAGGGTGTGCAGCTGGTAGATGCCGCCGAAACCGGCGCCGACGACGATCGCGTCGAAGTCCGTGGTCTGTGTGGATGTCATGGTGCAACTCCTTCGTTGAATAAGCGGGGGTGTGTTGCAGGTCAGTGGCGAAGCCACTGGCCGATCGCCGCAAGCTCCGCGTCGACGTCCGCGTCGCGGCCAGCCAGGAACGGGTAGACGTGCTGCTGTCCTTCGGCGACATGCAGGGTGACGTCAACGCCGGCGCCCTTGGCGCGCTCTGCCACGCGGATGGCATTGTCGACCAACGACTCGACCGAACCGGCGTTGACGTACAGCGGGGGGAACCCGGTGAAATCCGCGTAGAGCGGGTTCGCGAGCGGCGCCGACGGGCTGGTGGTCGCCCCCAGCACGCCGGCGATCATGCCCTCCAGGAGCGGCACGGAGATCAGCGCGTCGGTCGCATCGTTGGTGACCAGCGTCGCGCCGCGGTTCTCCATGTCCAGCCACGGGGAGAACGCGATGACGTGCCCGGGCAGCGGCCGCCCCTTCGCCTTCAACGCCAACGGGATGGCGATGGCGAGATTGCCTCCCGCCGAGTCGCCGATCGTGGTGACGTCCTCGGGGTGGACCCCCCGCTCCAGCAGGGCCTCGAACGCCGCGACCCCGTCGTCTACCTGGGCGGGGTGCGGGTGCTCGGGCGCGCGACGGTAGTCCAGCACGAACGCTGTTACCCCGGCCGCCTTCGCGACGTGCGCGGCGAGCTTCCGGTGGCTGGCCGCAGAGCCGACGGCGAACCCGCCGCCGTGCGTGTAGAGGAGGACCTTGGAGCGATCGGCTCCGGCCGGGAACGCCCAGATGCCGGGCACGCCGCCGACCGTCTCCTCCTTGTAGGTGACATCTTCCGGTTCGATGGTCGGCTGATGCCATTCATCGAAGATGCTGCGGAACAGCCGCATGTCCAGCTCGTGAGTGGCCATGAGCTCGGACCAGCCCAGATACAGATCACGCAGGGCGCTCGGGACGACTGCGGTCGCGGTGGATGACGAGGACATCGCATAACTCCTTCGTTGATGCTCGGCGCCTGCAGGAACGAGGCGACCACTCGGTGGATGAGCTCTACTCTCAGGGAGGATTCCGCCACAGCGCTGTGCCGATTTGGAACAGCTCACCCGGGTTGCCCGGTGACCACGACAGAGATCGGCTCCGGCGCACGGCATGATCAGGATCCAGCGCACGAACGAGACCGGATCGGGCACGGTGCCAGACGATCAGCGCCGCCACGACGAGAGTCGCGGCGGTCACCGCCATTGCTCCGACCCAGCCGCTCTGCGTGAAGACCGTCGCCAGGACGAGACCGACAGCCGGGATTCCATCTCCACGGAGAGCGACGGCAGCACACGCCGGACGGCGAAGATCTACTCACCGCCACCGTCTCCGCTTCCGACGACGACGACAGCTTCGGCTTCTACTCCCGGCCCACCAAGGCCCACATCATCGCCGCCGGCATCCGCCGCACCGCATGAACGAGCGCCTCATGAACAGCCGCACCAGCCTCACCATCTACCCCGCCCACGACGAGCAAACCCTGCTCCCGCCGACGCCGATCCTCGTCGACGAGCACTACTTCGTCCGCGCCGGGCTCGAGCAACTCCCCGCCCGCCTCATCGGGTTCAGCCCCGCCGGCGCGCTCGCCATCACGGCGTGGGTTCACGACGTGTTCCGTGCCCCGGAGCTCGCACGCGACCTGTACCCGACTTTCATCATCGCCGGTCGCGTCCAGGCATATCCGATCCCCGCCGCCAGGGTCACCGTGCGCGAGCCCGCCGGCGTCGTCCAGGTCGTGATCACCGACCCTCGCGGCAAGAGATACCGGCCATACCTCGGCGAGGACCGCGACATTGCCGACCGCATCGCCGCGGCCTGGGGCTCCCACCGCGGATACTCCGCCACCGTCCAACCGATCACCTGACAATCACGAACGGAGACACCATGCGCTGCTTGATGTGCGAAGAGCCCACCACGATGTACATCCCCTCGGACGACGTCGACGGCATCGGGCTGCATAGCTGCGGTGTCTGCGGGTTCGAGATCGAAGGCCCCCGCGACGAACCCGCGCATGTCGCCGACCATCGGAAGCTCACTGCAACGACGACCTCGACGACGATGTGGGTTCCCGCTCGAGATGGCATGAACCCCTCGCGATTCCACGGTAGTTGGCAACGGTTTCAGGGCCAGGATTCCACGCGAAATGGCATTTTCCTACAGTTGGTCCGACTCAACTCAGATGCCCGCTTGCGGCAGGCAGATCGACCTAGAGTGTGTTAACGAGTGAGCAGCCGCGCCGTTCAGAGGCGAGGGCGATCGCCGACGGGGCGGCTCACTCTTCTCCTCATCCCGGTGTTGCTCAGCGCGACCGGCGTCCTCGATCTCCGCATTCCTTGGCCGTGGCTCCATGGCGAGTCCGCGGGGGATCGTCCGGTCGAGCACTCACCCCTGAGAGCCCTGTCAAGGTGAGCTGGACCGGGACAGCCGCTGGAGTGCTCTATCTCGCGTGGCTGGCGTCCGCAACCCTGCGCCCCGGCGGCAACGGGCTATTCGAGACACAATCCCACGCGCGCGACTCCCGGTCGAAGCTGTTCCGGATGGGGCTCGTCACCAACCTGCTCAACCCCAAGGCCGCTGTCATGTAACTCGCGATCATCCCGCAGTTCATAGATCACGGGCAGGGAAACACGACCGCTCAGGGATTCGTTCTCGGCGGAGTTCAGATCATCGTCAGGATGATCGTCAACTCCCTCATCGTGCTGGGCGCCGGCACAATCTCCGGATTCGTGTCGACGCGACTCACATGGATCCGGCACCCCGCTCGGCGCAGTGGCGGTCACGCTGGCCAGAGAGGTCCCGCAATGCATCTCGCCCCTGAACCGGGCGATCATGCTGCAGGACCTCCGTGAGACGCCGCTCAGATAGACCGTCCTCCGGAAGCTCGACGAGTACGAATGACCCTTTCTGAAGGGATTGAACAGGACTGTTGTTCTGCACAGATTCTGCTAGGTAGAGTGGGATTCCATCCGACGGAACCCGCCGTCGGTGAACAAAGGAGTTCCAGAATGCGCATCGTCTTGGTTCATGGAGGTTGGCAGGGTGGTTGGGCGTGGGACGGCGTTGTCGCTGAGCTCACGAAGGCAGGCCACGAGGTATGGGCCCCAACCTTGCAGGGTCACGGTGACAACGACGACCGTGCAGGTGTCACGCTCTCGACCATGGCGGACAATCTCATCGGCCGGATCGCCGACAAGGGGTGGGACCGGTTCGTCGTAGTCGGCCACAGTGGCGGCGGCCCGATCATCCAGCTCGTAGCTGAGGCGATGCCGGAGCAGGTGGAGCAGGCGATCTTCATCGACGCGTGGGTACTCGCCGACGGCGAGTCGATCAATGCGATCCTCCCCACCGAGTTGGCGAATTTCGCCCGTGGCACAGCCGCATCCTCGCCCGACCAGAGCGTGCCGATCCCGCCGCAGCTATTCATGACGGCTTTCTTGCAGGACGGATCGGAGGAGCTTCACGCGCAGGTCGAGCCCCGTCTGGTGCCGTCGCCTGGCGGTTGGCTCGACGAGCCGATCCGTCTTCGGTCGGCCGGCACCGGTGACGTGCCGAGCGGCTACATCTTCCTGCAAGAGGATCGGGCTGTGCCGCAGGAGTTGTACCGCGCATCAGCAGACCGGCTCACGAACCCGACGACCGCGAGCTCGCCGGGGAGCCACCAGGCCATGTTGACGCGCCCGGTGGAGCTGGCAGCAGCCATCGTCTCCGTTATGTCGTGACGACGTTTCGCTCTTTCGCGACTTCCGCTGGGACCGTCGCTTACGCCGAATGGCTGCCCGGCGGCCCCGCCCGTGCGACGGTGCTGCTCGTTCACGGCGGGGGGGTGGGCCCCGATGGCTGGAGTCGAGCGATCGGCGGGCGACCCGGGTGGGCGCCCCGTCTCGCCGAAGCCGGATACCGCGCGGTCGTGATGACGTGGCCTGGGTTGTCGGCTGGCGGCGCATGGGACCCCGACACGCGGCTGGATGGGGCGGCGGTCGCCGGCGCGATCGTGGAGCTAATCGCTGCGCTCGGCGTTCCGGTCGTCCTCGTGGTCCACTCCATGTCCGCCGCTTTCGGTTATCGGGTCGCTTTCCACCATCGGGATTCACTGATCGCCCTAGTCGCGCTGGCACCCGCTCCCCCCGGGGACATCCAGCCCGAGCCCGCCGTGCTGGAGGAGGACGCCGATCACATCGTCGTCCAGGGACGCCCGCTCACCTGGAGGCTTCCCCGTCGCGGCTGGTGGCATCCCGGATCAGAGTTCATCGAGACGAAGCTGGTCGGTGCAAGCGAGCAATTCCCACCCGGTCACCTGGACGAGCTCCGTTCGCAGCTGGTGCCAATCCCAGCCGGGCTCCTCCTCGAGCGGCAGAACGTTCGCGGTGCGCAGGTCCATATCGGCGACAGGGAGTTGGACGGCCTACCGACCCTCGTGATGGTCGGTACCCACGACACCGATCATCCGATCGAGTCGGACCGCGCGACTGCTGACTGGCTCGCCGAGCGAGGCGGCGATGTCAGGTTCGTCGCGTTGACGGCAGCGAACGTGGCTGGCAACGGCCACATGCTGATGCAGGAGTCGAACAGCGATGCGGTGCTCAACCTTGTAACGGAGTGGCTCGGTCCAAATGTACGCCCGCGGCGGTGAGGATGGTGCAGCTGATCGCGACCCGGGCGCCGGTCATCTCTGATGGCCCGAGTACAGCAGGAGCCGTTGCTCAGCAAGTTCCTGCAGCAGGAATCGCCAGAGATGCCCGTCGTTGAATGCGTCACCCAGGTCGGGCAGGTCGGCGAGATCGTCGTCGTCGATCGGCATAGGCTCGGCCCCTGCCTGCAGAACGGCGAGGTGCACGCGAGCCAGGCTGTCGACATTGATCGCGCGGATGACGGCCTGCGGGACGCTCTCGCCGACGGCGGTGAGGCCGTGACCGCGCAGGATGCCGACGGGCCGCGTGCCGAAATCGTCCGCCATGGCCGTCGCGCGTGCGTGGTTGCGGATCAGCGCAGACGAGGAATGCGCGGGGATGCCGCCGCGCGCCATCCGCATAGCGGGGATGTTGAAGGCACCGACAATCGGTAGCAACGTCCGTCCGGTCAGCGAGAACGCGACGACAGCCGGCGGATGCGCGTGGACGACGGATCGAGCCGCAGGATTGCGGCGCAGCAGCTCAAGATGCAGAGACAGCTCGTTCGGCGCCCGGTACCCGCCGGCGAGCTCGAACGATCCCTCAAGGGGCACGGCGAGGATGTCGTCGGCGGTGGTGAACCGCAGCCCTCGCTCCTGCGGTCCGCGGGCTCGGATGAGGACGGTGTCGTCGTCGACCCGCAGGCTGACGTGCCCGAGGATGTCGTCCACGAGCCCCCGGACCGCGAGCACGCGGCAAGCATTGGCGACGAGCATGCGTTCGTCGACGTAGTCGTTCATCATCCACTTCTCCTTCGAGGCGTGATCTCCGATTGCGAATTCCTGGAAAATCTAGCAGAATCAGATTCTGTCTTAAAGAAAACCGGTCTCGACCGACATCATCTTCAAGGCGCGGAATAGGACTCTGACATCAGGAAGCAGCGGCCCAATGGCGAGCAAGACGACGATCTTCGAGGACGTGCGGCGCGGCATGATCCCGGCGCACATCTATAACGACGAGGAGATCTTCGAGCAGGAGAAGAGCAAGCTCTTCAGCCGCGCGTGGATTTTCGTCGGACATGAATCCGAGATCCCTCAGCCCGGTGACTACGTGGTGCGGCATGTGCTCGACGACTCGTTTATCGTCGTGCGCGATGAGAGTGGTGAGATTCGGGCGCACTTCAACATGTGCCTGCACCGCGGGATGCAGGTGTGCCGCGCCGAGGTCGGCAACGCCTCCCACTTCCGTTGCCCCTACCACGGGTGGTCATACCGCAACGACGGCCGGATTATGGGCCTCCCGTTCCACGAGGAGGCCTACGGGGGTGAGGCAGGGTTCAACAAGAAGGGTGCACGACTGCTCCCGGCGCCGAACCTCGACACATACAACGGTCTGATCTTCATCAGCATGGACCCGAACGCGCCGACCCTGCGGGAATACATCGGCGACTTCGCGTTCTACCTCGACTACTACACCGGGCAGAGCGCCAAGGGCATCGAGCTGCGTGGCCCGCAGCGGTGGCGCGTCAAGGCGAACTGGAAGATCGGCGCCGAGAACTTCGCCGGCGACATGTATCACACGCCCCAGACCCACACCTCGGTCGTCGAGATCGGGTTGTTCCGTGAGCCGAAGGCGGAGAAGCGCAAGGACGGCAACACGTACTGGGCCGGCAACGGCGGCGGCACGACCTACAAGCTCCCGCCTGGCAGCCTCGAGGAGCGGCTGCGCTATGTCGGATATCCCGACGCGATGATCGAGCGGATGAAGGAGCAGTGGTCGCCTGAGCAGCTCGATGTGATTGGCCGTGACGGGTTCATGATCTCTGCGGCATCGCTCTTCCCGAACATGAGTTTCGTGCACAACTGGCCGAAGGTGGAGGACGGGGACGACGTGCTGCCCTTCATCTCGATCCGTTCGTGGCAGCCCATTAGCGAGAACGAGACGGAGGTCTACTCCTGGTTCGCGGTCGATGCCGAGGCGCCGGAGGAGTTCAAGGATCTCTCGTACAAGGCCTACCTGATGTGCTTCGGTAGCACGGGAATGTTCGAGCAGGACGATGTCGAGAACTGGGTCTCGCTGACCACGACTGCCAAGGGTTCGATGGCTCGACGGCTCCTGCTCAACAGTCGGATGGGGACTCTCAAAGACGACACTCCGGTCGTCGCTGCGCTGACTCCTGAACAGTTCGCCGGTCCAGGCGTCGCGCACGTTGGTTACGGCGAGTACAACCAGCGTCATCTGCTCGATCGCTGGGCCGACTACCTCGACACCGATGACGAAGTCGAGGTGCAGGTCGCGAGCATCGGTACAGGCATCACCAACAACGGGGAGGCACCCGCATGATGAACACCGAGACCGGTGTCCAGATATCCGAGCAATCGCCTCTCGGCGCCCACGCCACGCGCGCCGATCGAGTCGGGCGGTCCCTATTGTTCTCCGACGAACTGCATCTCGAGGCGCATCGTTGGTTGATTGAAGAGGCTTACACCCTCGACGAGCAACGGTACGAGCACTGGCTTGAGACGCTTACAGAGGATATTCACTACATCATGCCGGTGCGTCAGACGACGGCTCTCGGGTCTTCCTTCACGACGGCGAGGGGGATGTCGCACTGGGACGAGAATAAGTACTCGCTCAGCCGCCGGGTCGCGCGATTCCTGACTGAACACGCTTGGACGGAGGACCCTCCCTCACGCCTGCGTCATTACGTGACGAACGTGCGTGTGTTCCTGTCCTCGGTCGAGGACGAGCTCATCGTCGACTCCGCCGTCCTGCTGTTCCGCAGCCGGGGAGACGTCAACGAGCCGTCAATCATCTCCGCTCACCGCGAGGATGTATTGCGTCGCGTCGGTGACGACCTGCAGCTGGCACGTCGGGTGATCATGGTGGACGAGTCGGTGCTCCGCATCCAGAACCTGGCGATCTTCCTGTGAGCGGCCTCGACTGGGAGGGTGCCGACGTCGATCGTGATGCCGCGGCGGCTGCGGCTGCGGAGCGCGAGCGTCTTATTGCCCGCACCGTCGGGGAGCCGCTCGTCATCGCCAACGAGTTTTCGGAGATCGAAGTGCGCCGTGTGGAAACTCACAACGGCACGAGGCTTCTGATCGACGCCCCGAAAACTGGCCAGTGGATCGCAATCGACCCCATGGAGCTCGAGGCCCTCACCTGGCAGACCACGCAGACGTTCTCCGAGATGATCGCGCGGCCTGACCAGCCGATGTTCCCCGAAATGCGACCGCAGTAGAAAGGAGAGACCGATGGCACGGATCATCGCAGACCGCAGCGCCTGTCAGGGCTACGCCAATTGCGTTGTCGCCGCGGGCGACTACTTCGACCTCGATGACGACGCCCTGGTGATCGTTCTGCGCGAGGACCTGCCCGACAGTGAGCGCAAGCGAGTAGAGGAGGCGGCGCGCAGCTGCCCCGTCTCCGCCTTGGTTGTGGAGGACTGACGTGTCCCGGGTCGTCATCGTCGGCGCCTCTGTTGGTGGGCTCAAGACCGCCCAAGCTCTTCGAAGCGAGGGGTTCGAGGGCGAGATCGTCCTGATTGACCAGGAGCGCCATCCCACCTACGACAAACCTCCGCTCTCGAAGAAGTACCTCACCGGTGAGACGGCGCGACACGAGATCGAACTTCTTTCCGAGCACGAGACGCGGGGGATCGGAGCCATCTCGATCTTCGGCACGCCCGCGGCATCCGTCGACCTCGAAGGCCAGGTTGTGACGCTCGCGGACGGTACAGCCGTCTCATACGACACACTCGTGATCGCCACCGGGTCACGCGCCCGTCGCTCTCCGTGGGGTGAAGGTGAGCATATTCACTTGCTGCGTACCAGCGGCGATGCCGAGCGCTTGCGGGATGAGCTGGCCACAGCGAGGCACCTTGTGGTCATCGGCGCAGGCTTCATCGGGGGTGAGGCTGCCGCGACCGCGATCACGGCGGGCGTGCGGGTCAGCATGGTTGACCCGTTCCCGGCGCCGATGTCGCGGGTGCTCAATGCCGAGGTCGGCCAGATCTTCAGCCGCAAGTATGCGCATGAGGGCGTCGAGGAGTACTTCGGAAGGACAGTCGAAGGCGTCGAACAGACGGCAGACGGGGTGCGCGTGGTGCTCGATGGCGGCGAGATCATCGAGGCCGATGCAGCTCTCGTCGGTATCGGAGCTGTGGTCAACACGGAGTGGCTCGAGGGTTCCGGCATCGAACTCGACAACGGGGTGATCTGCGACTCTGGGCTGCGGGCCATCGGGCATCCTGAGATCTTTGCCGTCGGCGATATCGCACGTTGGGCGAGTGCGTCGCGCAACGTCTCGCTGCGCCTCGAACATTGGACCAATGCCGTTGATCAGGCTCGCGTCGTCGCACACAACATCGTCCACCCTGATGATTGCGAGGACTACGACACGACCGAGTATGTCTGGAGCGACCAGTACGACTGGAAGATCCAGGTGGTCGGGCGCACCGGCGCCGACGACATCGTCATCATCGGGTCCGAGGAGGACCAGCGCTTCGCCGTGCTCTACTCGGAGAGTGGCGACTCGCTGACCGGCGCGCTCGTCGTCAACTGGCCGCGGGCGCTCGTTAACACGCGGCGAGCGGTGGCTACGAGAACCGATCGAGCCGAGGTCGCGGCGCGCCTGAGCGGCGACGGCGCGCGGTCGGTCACGCCCGCGGTCTGAGGATGGTCCCCGTGACCACAAGAGGATACGATTTCTGTTGTGCAGAAATCGCCCGGCGACGGTGTAGCGCCCCAATACCCGATCGAGTCAGTGGACAACGCACTGCGGTTGCTCCTCCTTCTTGGCGAGCGTACGGAGGAGGTAAGGCTGACCGACGTCAGCGCCGAACTCGGGGTGGCGTCTTCGACGGCGCACCGCATCCTCGCAATGCTCATCTGGCGCGGATTCGCCCGTCAGGATCCGCGCACGAAGACCTACGGTCCGGGTCCGACACTCACGAGCGTGGCCTTCTCAATTTTCCGGCGCATGGATCTTCCGCGCCTGGCGCAGCCGATCCTCGAGGATCTCAGTTCCTCGATGGGCGAGACGAGCCATCTCGGCACCCTCGAAGGCGCGAACGTCCGCTTCATCGCGGCGTCCGAGCCGGCGGCGGCAGTCCGCGTCGCCTCACGCCTCGGACGGGAGATCCCGGCGTACGCGACCTCGACCGGCAAGGCGATGCTTGCCAGCCTGCCGGCAGAACAGCTCGGGCGCTTGTTCCCAACGGACTCACTCCCCGCGGTGACCTCGCACACCGTTCAGTCCCTTGCGGACCTCGAGAAGGAACTCGAAACCGTTCGGCGCCAGGGCTACTCGACGAACCGCGAGGAGAGCGAGGACGGTGTGGCATCGGTCGCAGTCTCGGTCGCGAACTCAGCAGGCATCAATCTCGCCATCAACCTCGCTGCCCCAGTCCATCGTCTTCCGGTCTCGAAAGTCGCGACCTTCGGGCGAGCACTCAAGGACGCCTCGATGCGGCTGAGCGAGGCGTTGGGCTAATCACGGGGGTGCTCCAGTGAACCCCGCCCCGATCCCCCTCCTCCACGGACACTCGATTCCGCGTCTGGGTCTCGGCACGTGGCCGCTCAAGGGCGACGCGGTGCACGAGATGGTCGCGCTGGCGCTCGACATCGGCTATCGACTGATCGACACGTCTCACAAGTACCTCAACGAGGAACCGGTTGGCGCGGCGATCCGAGAGAGCGGGATCGCTCGCGAGGAGATCTTCGTCACCAGCAAGTTCAACAAGGAGAATCACAGCGTAGATGGTGTCCAGCGCGCCTATGACGAGAGCCTCCGACGGACCGGGCTCGACTACCTCGATCTATTCCTCATTCACTGGCCAGTGCCTTGGCTCGACACCTACGTTGCGGCGTGGCGGGGTCTTGTAAGACTCGTCGAGCAGGGGCGGGTCGGAGCAATCGGCGTCTCAAACTTCAAACGACCACATCTGGAACGGATCGTCGCCGCTACCGGACGCGTGCCCGACGTCAACCAGATCCAACTGAGTGCCGACCTGGCGCGCGACGATATCCGTGATCTGCACAAGCGGTGGGGCATCGTGACCGAGGCCTGGAGTCCGCTCGGGCGCGGAGGCCCCTTGCTCACACATCCCGTCGTGGTAGACATCGCAGACCGGGTCGGTCGCACCCCCGCGCAGGTGTTGTTGCGGTGGCATGTGCAGCACAACATCGTCCCGATTCCGCGCGCGGACGACCCCAGACAGCTGCGGGAGAACGCACAGATCTTCGATTTCAACCTCACTCACGACGACCTTGCGGAGCTGAGGAACCTCGATCGCGGTGAATCAGCGGCACGAGATTCCGACTCAAAAGAGAACGGACATTAGCGCGTTTCTCCCCGACTCGATCGCGTTTCAAGTTTCAGGGGCCGAGCGATCACGTCGAATCCGGAAACGATCAATTTCGGGATGCGTGCGGAGGCTAACCGTTGTCGAGCAGTTCGAGCAGCCGTGTAGTTACGCGCCAGGTTCGGACTGTCATCTGTTGAAACATCGGCATAGCGAGTACGCGCTGAACGCGGGTCTTGGTCGCTTGCGCGGCTACCCGCGAGAAGTACAGGACACCCGGCCCGATTGCCATCGCGTCGACGCCCTCGCGCATTTCGGGAAGATCTGCAAACGCCGCTTCGGCCGTGAGGGGATCCTTTACGAAGAACACTTCGCTGCGTAGCCGATCTGATCCGTGGTCCGATGGTGCTTGGGCGATAATCGCTGCTAGCTTCCAACAACGTCGCCGGCCAGTACGGTCGGAACCAAGACAGTGCTCAACGCTGTAACCGGGCTCTATGCAGCCCCACGAATTTTCTGCCCGAAGGAACAATGCTGACGAGCTACACGGAAGATTCAAACTCGATGCTGGAGTCGGCTGGCGATGCGGCAGAGGATGACTGCTCGGCTTCCGATTCGGAACCATGCGAGAGGTCGCCGGGGGCCGGTTAGGCGCACCTTGCGGGCGCGGGTCGTCACTGCGATCACGGTTCCCTCGTCGAGTACCTCTTCCAGCGAATTCAGCATGCCGTCGAGGCCTCGTGCAGCATCCGGTCCGTGCCACGCTGTCTGCTCGCCGTAGGGGATATCGGTGACCACGACATTGGGGCGTCGCCCGTTCAACGCGCGCCGGAGTTGTGCGGGGTCGAAGACGTCGGCTGGTGCGATGTTGTAGTCGAATGAGCCGTCGCCTGACGCGAGCCGGCGAGCGAGTCGCTGTGCAGCGGCGGCGGCATCGAGGTAGGCGGGTTTGCTCAGGCGCTCGGCGCGGGCCTGCAGTTCATTCGCGCGGGCGGTCATGCCGTGCTTGCTCAGAAGGGCGAGGTTCTTCCGGGCGAGTTCCAGCGCCGCGTGATCGACGTCGGAGCCGAGGACGCTGGTGATTCTGTCTCTATGCAGGAGTGTGAGAGTGGTGAGGAGGTGGCCGCTGCCGCAGCATGGATCCCATACCTGGGCGGTGGGGTTCGGGGTGAGCGCCAATGCTCGCTGGAACATCTCGCTGGCGAGGCGTGCGGGGAAGGCGGGGAACCCGGGGGCAGAGTGGAGCACGCCGCCGGAGAGGTCGGCGTAACTCTCTCGCGTGACGGCGTAGCGGTAGGCCATTCGCGTGCCTATGCCCGTCCGCGCTGGCGCGCGGCCTCGTAGAGAGCGATCGATGCCGCGTTGGCAGCGTTCAGCGAGCTGGCGGCGCCGCCGATGGGGATGCGTGCGACGACATCGCACGCATCGCGCCATCCCGCGCTGAGTCCGGCGTTCTCATTGCCGATCGCGAGCAGGACGGGGCCTGTCAGATCCACGTCGGCGATGTCGTCGGACCCGTTCTCGTCGGTTCCGACGATCGTGAGGGGGATGCCCGCAGCGCGTTGCTCCCGTACCCAGGTCACCAGTGGTTGATGAGATGGTTGTCGGATCACCGGCACCGCGAACAGCGACCCAGTGGAGGCGCGGACGGCTCTGGGGTCGTACGGATCTGCGCCGTGTCCGGTGACGATCAGGCCCGACCCGCCGAAGGCATCCAATGAACGGATGATCGTGCCGATGTTGCCGGGCAGGGAGGGGCGGTCGAATGCCATCCCGAGGAACGACGGCCCCATAGGTATGCGAGACAGCTGATCGTCCGGCACGGCGGCTACGGCGATCAGCTCGGGGGAGCCGTCGTCTTGGTCGCTCAACTGATGCAGCAGCTGAGCCGCGACGGCTACCCGCTCGCCTCCTGATCCTTCGATAACCTGTGCACCCCACCGCGACAGCGGCCGATCCGCGTCATAGAGGACTGCGCGGATCGGCCAGCCCCGCTCGAGTGCGAGGCTGATGGGGCGCACACCCTGCACGATGAACTCGCCGGCCCGCTGGCGCTTGTTGCGGTTGTGGAGCAGAGCTTCCCACTGTTGGAATCTTGCGTTCGGCCGGGAGACGCGCAGAGTTGGCTTACGCGCGTTCAACGGGAATCCAGACCTCGGCGGTTGCGGCGCGCTGCTCGCCTGGTCGGCGCTCAGTGACGATCGACGGCCCCGGACGCAGGCGCCACGGGTGTGACGGAAACCACTCGCTGACAATGTCCATCCAGGCCGACGCAAAAGGAGCGCCCGTGCGGAACACCGCCCATTTGCCGGCAGGAACCTCGATCACATCGAGGCGCTCAGGTGCGGGCGGAGCCGCATCGAGGGCGACACCGACCATGAACGTGAACCGACTGTTCACTGCGTAGTCGGCGTCGACCTCCGTACTCACCTGAAGCAGACCCGAGGGCTCCGAGCAGCCCAGTGCTCGGAGCCGCTCCACGTTCTCCGCAGACAGCGCCGTGATGTGTGCCTCGACATGAGGATTCCGGAATTCCGACACGACCGGGACGCACGCGGCGTAACCGATCAGGCGGAAGGCCGTCCGCTCGACGATACGGGCGTCTAACATGCTTCCCTTCAGCTTGGACTCTCGTGGTGCGAGACGATTTCCAGGGTGTTCGTCACGCCGGGTCCAGCGCCCGACAATTGGAGACCGATCAAGTCGGGTGAAGGCGCCCGGGACGCCTGATGGTGTGTGGTGTTGCGTGTCGTCGGACGTCGCCGGCCGTCACGAGCCGGCCCGCTCGGATCGGAGTCGCACGTTCGGACAAACCACTGCACCCCGGCAAGCAGAATTGGAATGAAGGGAGGCTTGTGTGATCAGTGAGCTCAACAGGCTCATCGAGGTCGTCGAAGCGGATCTGTCCGACGACCTCGACATCGGTGCGCTGGCTGCTTCCTTCGGCACCACGGAGTACCACTTGCGGCGGATGTTCGCATCGCTTGTCGGCATGCCGTTGTCCGAGTATGTGCGGCGTCGGCGGATGACGGTCGCCGCGGCCGACGTCATCGCGGGCGATCCGCTTCTCCAGGTTGCGGTTCGATTTGGTTATGGCTCGGCCGAGGCATTCGGACGTGCGTTCCGGGCGGTCCACGGTGCGGCGCCTATCGAGGTGCGGACGAACGGCGGCCCGCTTCGGTCACAGCCGCAACTCACGCTGCGACTGACTGTCCACGGCGCCACGTCGATGGACACGCGTATCGTGGATCGACCCGCGTTCCGGCTCGTCGGCCATGCTGCACGCGTTCCGCTCATCCACCGGAGCGCGAATCCTCACATCCAAGCGCACGTCGCTTCTCTGCCGGCGCACGAGCACGCGCGACTGACGGCGCTCGGCAACACGGATCCTCACGGACTGCTTCAGATAAGCGCAGATGTCGATTCCGACTACACCGAGGGAAGCACACTGACCTATCTGCACGGCGTTGCCCGGGACGCCGCGACGACCACGCCGGAAGGACTCGACGTGATCGAGGTTCCTGCCGGCACGTGGGCTGTGTTCCGGGCATCTGGACCATATCCCGCGGCTCTGCAGGAGACGTATGCGGCATCGGCATCCGAGTGGTTTCCGTCGAACCCGTGGCTGCTGCGACCAGGCCCCTCGATCGTCGCGATCCTCGATCGCGCTGAAGACTTCCGTTCCGCGACGACGGAGTTGTGGCTGCCGATCGTCCGCCAGCGTGATGACGTGTAACCGCGACACGACCATGACCTCGCTACCCGAGGGGCGCGACTTCATGCCATCCCGATCTCGCGGACGAATGTCTACACGGTGTCCATCTGGGCGATTCGCTCGTCTTCGGCTGATCGCTCGTGTATTTCGGGATTACGCGGACGCGGTACTGTGCGGAAGCAACGACTCTCGAAGGACGACGATGAGCATTGCATTCCTGCTGACCACCCTCGTGGTGGTCGCCACCCCCGGCACCGGCGCCGTCTACTCGATCGCCGCTGGGCTCTCCCGCGGCGCAAAGGCTGGCATTATTGCGGCGTTCGGCTGCACCCTCGGGGTCATCCCTCACATGGTGGCCGCGATCACCGGACTGGCCGCGATCCTGAATGCCTCCGCGATCGCGTTCCAGACGATCAAGTGGCTCGGTGTCGCCTATCTGCTTTACCTCGCCTGGCAGACATTCCGCGACAAGACGATGATCGACGGCGACGCGAACCCCGCCCCGGTTTCGTTCTGGCGGGTCATCCGTACCGCCGTGCTCATCAACCTGCTTAATCCGAAGCTGACCATCTTTTTCTTCGCGTTCCTCCCTCAGTTCGTTCCCGCGGGCGAGGCGAAAGGCACGTGGCACATGATCTGGCTCAGCCTTGTGTTTATGGCGTTGACGTTCGTCGTGTTTGCGCTGTATGGGGTGTTCGCCGCGGGGATGCGCAACCAGGTCATCACGCGCCCGAAGGTCATGGCGTGGCTGCGTCGCACCTTCGCGGGCACGTATGGGCTGCTCGCCGGCCGTCTCGCCCTCGAAACCCGCTGATGCAGCTCAGTTCATGACTCGGCGCTGCGCGCTCATTTCCCTCAGCTCGCCGTCGCGACACTCACCCTCGATGGCGTGACCGACACGGCGGACGTCTCGGCGACCGCGGCACCATTCCGCGAGCGGGCCTCCATGCGCCTCTCCGAACGACCGGAGAGCGAGTTCCCCGAGATCGTCGCCTGGCGGCGCGCATTCAGTCAGATGGGACTCAAACCCACCCAGTACCGGTGCGCGTCGGAAGCGCTGCCACGCTGATTCAAGAGCGACGGGGAATTGCCCTCGATCCACCCGCTCGTCGACCTGTGCAACGCCGTCTCACTCGCTTACGCGATTCCCATCGCCGTGTTCGACCTCGTCCACGAGGCGCCCCTGCCCGGTGGCAGCGGCACCTGGGCGGAGAAGGTTCTCGTGACCAGTGCCCACGTCGCGCGCGTGCCCGACGGCTTGGCGCCGGCGGCCGCTCACGCGGAGTCAAGTACGTGATCGAGCTCTGACAGCGCCGGACGTGAACGCCGGGGTCCTCGCTGCGCCCACGAGTTGTTATCGATAGTTCAGGGCGCTCGTGCCCGTCATTGTGGCGCTCGTGGTGTCGGCCATTTGCTTCACGATCATCGTCGCGGGCTCCGGATATGAATCCGGCCACGATGAGTGGAATTGGCACGGGCCACGGCAGACTGCCTACGCGCGTTGTTCCATGCACTCGTGGTCGTCAACAACATCGGTGCGCTGAGCATCTGCTCCCGTTCGGAGGGGGTGAGGGGAGGATCGCCGATCGGTAGCCGACCTTGCATTCCAGTAACAGACGCTCTCGGTGCGGTCTGGGTTGCTTGGGCCAGCCGGAATCTTGCCGCGCTGCGCCAGCGAGTCGTTACGCTCGGCAACGCTCACTAACTGGTGCCGAGGTCCTTTCCGAGCTTGGCGTACAGCTCTATCACCGACCGGGGTGGATCTCGTATCGGGTTCGCTACCCGCGGCGGGCTTGCTCAGGGGGCGAGCCGAGGATGACGACTCCGAGCGGCTCGGTGACATCGACTTCATCCCGGTAGCGCAGAAGCGCGTCGATGAACTCCTGCTGCGCGGGGGACGGAACGTAGGTAGACCGAGTGATGAGGAGTGCGCGGCGGTCGGCCCATTCCTCTGCCACCGGATGTATGGCAGCAGGCAGTGTGGGAGAGCGGCTGACGGTCCCATACGGGACGATCGCCGCGCCAGCCCCAGTGCTGGCGACGGCGTACACCGCGTTGAGGGTTGGCAACCGCACGCGGTACGCCGGTGACACACCGAGGATGCGCGCCTGCTCGTCGATGAGTGTCTGAAGCGGGTTTGCCGCTGGCAACCCGATCAGCGGCCCCCGCATCACCTCCTCGAAGGAAGGAGCCACGTCGTCTCCGCGGAACACCGAGCCACGAACGACGACAAGGGGATCCGCCCATAACTCACGAGCGATCAAACCGTCGCCCGTCGGTGGGAGGGAAACGATCCCGAGGTCAGCACCCCCCTCGCGGACCCGAGACGCGACCTCGACGCTGCTTGTCTCGACCACCGCGATCCGCATCGTAGGGAATCGTGCGAGAGTCGCGGCCAGGAACTCGGTCAAGGTATCGACGGCTGATGTGTTGCTGGCGAGCCGGATCTCGTGGGCAGAGTCCCCGCGCAGCCCGTCCATCGCCTGCCGCAGTTCATCAGCACGTTCGAGAAGGGCACGGGCATGTATCGCCAGGGTCGTGCCGGCCGTGGTCGGCACGATCCCACCTCGTCGACGCGACAACAGCTCGACTCGCTCTTGCCGTTCCAGTAGAGCGATCCGGCTGCTGGCCGACGACAGCGAGACCCCCACGGCGCGGGCGCCCGCCGTGATCGAGCCGGCGTCGATGATCGCGACGAACAGCTCCAGATCCCGCAAGTTGGGCGCCACGAACTAGCTTTCGGATTTCGCGTACATCCCTTCCGATTCTATCAACCTGCGTCCAGCGCACTTTTGGAAGCCTTGAAGGCCTCCGGGACATCTTGTGACCCGGGCGAGGAGGAGGCCAACGTGCTGATAGAAATCGCGCCGCTTCTGCGAGGAGCGGCGGTCGTCGGCGCAGGCTTCCTTGCAGGAGGTCTGAACGTCGTCGTAGGCGCGGGGACACTGGCGTCCTTCCCCATCCTCGTTCTGCTGGGGTTTCCGCCGTTGACGGCGACGATGGCGAACACGGTCGGCATCGTGCCCGGCAGCCTGTCGGGGGTATTCGTCTACCGACGCGAGCTGCGCGCACACTACCGCGTTACTCGCCTACTGCTTCCCTCATCCAGCGCCGGCGGCGTCACCGGCGCGCTCCTCCTCCTGCACTTGTCCGCCGACATCTTCGCTGCCGTCATCCCTTGGCTGATTGGTATCGGTACGCTTCTGGTACTCAGCGGACCCGCCATCAAGAACCGCATCGGCCGCGTGGCGGCAACCGACGACGTCGACGCGACGCCATTCCCTCGCCGAGGTTCGAAAGTCGCCTCCGTGGTCGGCGCGTTCCTGCTCGGAGTTTATGGTGGCTACTTCAGTGCAGCGCAGGGGATCCTCCTCGTCGCCCTGCTCGGGATCACGACGACGTTGCTGATGCAAGAACTCAACGCCGTGAAGAACGCCAGCGTCGCCGCGGTCAACATCATCGCCGCCACGGTCTTCATCTTCGTCTCACCAGAACTGATCTCGTGGCCCATCGTCGCCCTCGTTGCTCTCGGCTCGATCCTGGGAGGATTGGTCGGCGGCAGGTTCGCAAGACGACTCCCCGCAGGCCTGTTCCGCGGGTTCGTCGTCATCGTCGGCATCACCACCGTCACGGCAACGGTCTTAAGCCATTGACCACCCTCGGTCGGCAGGAACGGTCGAGCCAGATGTCAGCGCCGGAATCACCCCGGCACGCGACGATCGATCTGCCCGTCCGGGCCCCGGGCGTAGGCCGAACTCGTTGACGTGGAACCGGTTCACGGAGTTGCTCGCTCAGTGCAGCCGCTGGCGGCCGCCGCCCGCGAGGTCGGCGCGATGCGGACGGCCGCGTACCCCCGGCGCGATGGCACCGCGGTGCGGCGCAAGGATAGCGCGGTGAAGGTCGTGCCACAGCCCTGGCCCGCTTTCGCTTCTCCCCATCTCCTCGAGGCTTCTTTTCGAAGAGGAGCGCGTTCTGATCGCGATCTCGCGAGCCGAGGTGCGCGGCCAACGGAGATCGCCGCGCTGCATGACCGATCTCCGTCCACAACCAGCCGGGAGTTGCGTCGCAGCGCGCACGGTCGCACGAGAGGCGCGTGACTCCTCCGTCCGTCGCCTCTGCAGCAGTCAGCGGATCGCATCGAGCGCTGCGATGATGTCCCGCGGTTCCGCACGTCTGGTGTGGTCGCTGTCCACGAACGACCACGATATAGACCCGCTCTGCCTGATCACATAGGTCGCGGGGATCACAAGCGTTCGACCATCGCCACCGTTTCGACGGATGAGATCGTGACCTCGTCGCTCGTAGAGCGCAGCCAGCTCCGTAGGAATGACGAAGGACAGGCCGTAGCTTTGGGAGACAGTGGCCCCCACGTCGCTCAGAACGTCAAAGTGAGGCTGTGTTTCTCAGCGGTCGACAATGACTCGTCAGGCACCTGCGGCGAGATCGCAACGAGCCGCGCGTTGCGCGCCTTGAACTCCATGATGTTCGCTTGAAGCGCCCGCAGCTCGAGATTGCAATACGGGCACCAGCTGCCTCGGTAAAAGCTCAGCACCACGGGGCCATCCTCAAGCAGATCACTCAAGGTCACCGTTTCGCCAGTGGCGCTGGGGAGAGAAAACACCGGCGCCACATCTCCGACGGCCTTCGCGCGGTCTGCCGTACCGGCGTCGAAGAGCTCCGCAGCCGCACGATCCGTCGTCTCGTTCTCCTCGGAGGACCGGTTGGACCGCGCGTCCTCGTAGACACGCAGAAGCTCTTCCCGCAGGTTCATCTCGCTCCCATTCTGCGGCCGTTGACATACACGCTCAGCTGTCCACGCCCTCGGCTTCTGATGTACGGGGTTGCCGTCGTCGGCGCTCGTGCGCACGTGGCACTCACGACGTGTGCCGCGAGAGCGATCAGTCGATGTCGCAACGAATCGGTTGAACGGATTCGTCCATTTCAGGTTACATCGGCGCTGCGATGGCTGGCGCGCTGGCCACACGCGCGCGACCACCTGCAGGTTGTCTACGCGCGGGCAGCCTGGGGAACTTCCCTGGCCAGCATGACGGCGACCGCGGCAAGAAGGCTGCCGGTGATGCGGCGCTGCCACTTGAGCCAGGACGGGCGGGTTCCGATGAATCCTGCGATCGTCCCGGCGGCCAGCACGATTGCTGCGTTGACGATCACGCTGACAGTGATCTGGACTGTGCCGAGCGTGAACCCCTGCGCAATCGGGTTGCCGTGCGATGTGTCGATGAACTGCGGGATGATCGCCAGGTACATCACCGCCGCCTTCGGATTCAGCAGGTTGGTAAACAGCCCCATCCGGAAGAGC
This sequence comes from Microbacterium luteum, assembly GCF_015277875.1. Taxonomy (NCBI): domain Bacteria; kingdom Bacillati; phylum Actinomycetota; class Actinomycetes; order Micrococcales; family Microbacteriaceae; genus Microbacterium; species Microbacterium luteum. The sequence continues at coordinate 3,450,848 of NZ_CP063814.1, forward strand.
TTCCCGTGCGTATCGCGGGTGAGCGGTCCGGGTTCGAACAGTCCTGTCCCTCCTGGGCGGAACGTCTTGAACGCGAGCCAGGCGAGGTACAGCACTCCTGCGGCCTTCAGACCGATGTAGAGCCACGGAACCACAACGAACACGACACTGAGCCCCAGGTTCGCCATCGTCATGTAGGTGAGGAATCCCACGCCCGTCCCCGCCAGCGAGACCAGACCTGCGATTCGCCCCTGAGCGATACTGCGCGACACGAGATAGATCATGTTCGGCCCAGGCGTGAGCACCATCACCAACGCCGCCAACCCCATCCCGCCGACCGCGGCCCACGGGAGTCCAGTACCCAGCACCGTCATAGTCAGTTCCTTCCAACGATTCACGTTCCAGTGTGATGTAATGCCCTTATGCATCTCAACCCTTACGGCGAGTACGCGGTCCTGCTCGCCGCGTCACTGGCAAACGACTGGCCCGAAGATCGAGCGGGCATTGTCGACCGTGCGGAGTCTTATGGGATGCAGACGCCGTTCGCGAATCCGCAAGCGGACGACTACACCGGTGTCCGCAGGGTAATCGACCGATGGCTCGAAGTCGTTGATGAACCTTTGCCGCAACGACGCGCCGACCTCCTCAACCAACACCTCGCAGAGGCGGCCGCCTACCCGCGCCTAACCGACCACCATGATGAAGGCTGGCACCTCCACTATCGAGACCAAGACCAAGCCCTGCCGCATGTGCTGGAGGCCGTCATCAGCGTCGGCACCGCACTCCACCTGACAACGCGGGGAATGCACCGCCTTCACCGATGCGACGCCGGCAAAGTCCCGGGTGACCCGTGCCACAACGTCGTGGTAGACGTCACGCGCAACGGCCGCCAGCGGTACTGCAGCGTCCGCTGCGCCAACCGCGCTGCAGTACGTCGGCACCGCGCGCGACACGCGTGAACATGGAGACCTGACTACGCCCGGCCACCCACATCGCAATGAGCCTCATCGCCAGCAGCACCGGATCCCACACGCCGGTAGCGGCATCGTCGCCTCCCGCTGGCCCGCTCAGAAACGGAACTACGCCTCTCGACCTCCTCGAGGAAGGCGCCGACGCCGGGGAAAGTACGGCACCAACGTCGCATGCCGTGGCTCCACGAGCGGGGCGGCAACGCGGCTGACTCGCCCTCACCGGAGTCGGTCGACGCCCAGGTTCCAGATGGTCACGTTCGGTTCCGCGCCGTCGTGGCGAGCGGCGTACTCATGGAGCGCGTCCGTGCGCACGTGCTCCGGGTCCTCGCCGTCCGCGAGTCGGCGGATGAGCGGAGCCATCCATTCCCATCCCTGATCGACGAGCCGACTGGACCACCGCGACAGGAACCCGTCCGCCGTCCAGACTCCCGCGTGATCGTCGGGACCGTACCTCTCGCCGGTCGCGACGAGGCGCTCCTCGAACGCGACCCAGACGAACACGGAGCGGTAGGGCTGCGGCGTCCACCCAGCGAGCTCGGTGAACCGAACCGGGGACGTCATGCTTCCGTGATGCGCACAGGCGAGCGACTGGTCAGAGTCGGTCGTGGTTCGCCGGACTGTTCTGCACGAGCCACCTCCCCGTGAACGGGTAGACGAGGTCGACCGGATCCACCGTAGAAGCTCCGCACGCCGAGGTTCCAAAGAAGGTTGTGCAGGTTCGTGTTATCGCTGTACCCGAGGAACGGCTTCGGGTTCGCCGCGATCACGGCGGCATCGAAGTGCGGAATGACAGTGATCTGGTCATCACCACCGATGGCGGCCAGCACCGCGCGAATGCTCCGATCCGCGAACACCGCGTTCACGTCTGCCGCACGGGCTTCCGCGCTCGCGCCGAGTTGCCGCGTCGTGGGGTACTCGACCGGGATGAACCCGGTCGCCTCCTTCAGACGCCGCATCGCTTGCTCGTGGAGAACGGGCGAAATCGCTGGGGCGGCGAATGCCGGCGAGATCACGGCGACACGATCACCCGGACGGACTTTGGGAACGGCTTCAACGAAGCTGCGACCATCCACCGATTAGACCAGACTCCCGCACCGCGGCCCCGTTCGTCGGAGAATACGCCCACTTCGAGCGTATCTACACGCGGCCCCTTGGCTGGCGCGCCAGCGGCGGCGGGCGGCGGGCAGCGGCGGCGGCGGCGATTACGTCCCCACGACACTGCAATTCGCAACTCGCTCGAAAGACCTCGTGGAATTGGCATCTCGTATCGAGAACCTTCAACTGCCGGTCGTGTCGGCCCTCAGGCCTCTCCCGGCCTTGAACTGACCACGATTACCTTGGGTTCGACTGGTGCTCCGTGGGAACCCTTCACATACGACGCGATCCAGATCAGTCGGGTGCGCACGTGGCCGTCGTCGTCGAGCCCGAGTGAGGGGTAGGGCTGTCGCCGCCAGTGGCCGCGAACCGACCAGGCCGCACGATCGGGCGGCTCGCCGTCGCTCCCCTCTCGATAGACGGATACGTGATCGCTGCCCGCTTGCACGCGCACGATCGTCAGCTCGCCCTGCGGCTCGCCGCTGGGCACGACGACGCCTGTGACGCGTTCCGACTCAGTTATGCCGCCCTGGGCCATTAACGCCCACACCGCGGCAAGCAGTTTCTGTTCCGGTCGGGTGTCATCCCAGACCGGGACGAATGGCACGCGGCCGGACAGCTGCGGCCCGACCTGTTTGACATTGACCGCGCCGGATCCCGCAACGCCAGCAACGTATGTGCGTATGCGCCACATCGAGCCGCCCTGCCGGTACCAGACCGCGCGGACATGGCGGTCGCTGTCGCCCGCCCGCTGCATCACGATCGGGCGCGCGAAGAACCAGATCGCGTTGATATGCACGGGCAGCGGATCGAGAACGTCCGCGTCGACGAGGCTGTCGACAGCCAGACGCAGAAGCTCTTCGTGAAGGAGGAACGCTTCTTCGGGACGATCCGACCCCTCGCCGACCGCCGCGACGACGGACGGCACTTTGTTGGCGGTGAAGAGCTGTGCGCGAGGGTTGATGCGGGGCGGTTCACCGGCGCTAGGGGGTGGCACCCGCACGAGCGAGTCCGCAGCCAATCGTTCACCAGGATGCCCGATCGTCTTCAGCGACCTTCCTAGCCAGACGTGTTGATGGGCGAGGTCGAAGGCGATGTAGAGATTGGGTGGCGTCCACCCGCGAGCGACATAGTCGCGGTCAACGTCCCGCAACGGCGCCAACAGCCTCCGTGCATCCGAAGCGTTGAGCACAGTGGGTGGCAGCGGCCCGCCCGACAGGGTGCAGAACCCGTACCGCGCGACGGCGTCACGGTTGTGGAATGCGACGATGACTTCGTTACCCTCGGGCAGCCGAGCGGCAACGGTCAAGCCCGCCGCGATGGTGGGGATGACGCGACGGATTGCGTCGTCATGCTGCTCCCGAATGCCTTGAGCAAACCTCGACCGGCGGCGCGCTGGCTCCACACCCCGCCGCCGCTCCGGCACAGCCCCGCCACCATTCAAATGCACTCGCACCTTGCGAGCGAGCGACTCACTCAGCTGCGCCTCAGGGCGCACTTCCGCCTCACCCAGGCTCCGCAGCGCGTCGAGCACGGTGCGCACGTCAACGCCGAGCTCATTTGCAACCTCGAACACTCGGCGTCGGTACACGAAGTCCATGATGACTTGCCGAGCGTCACCGCCGAACCGCGAAGGCCGCCGACATAAAGCGAGGACAGCCGAGTGCCGATCAGATGCACGCCCCACCTGAACAGCGGCGGCCGCGCCGGCGGCCCTCGAGGTAGCTCCTACCCGCCCACTGTCTATGCCGGTGCGTCTCCTTCGATCTATGCCGGTGCGTCTCCTTCGATGGTGTCGAGACGCAGGGAGGCGACCTCGTCGATGCGGTTCCCTGACGAGTAAGCATTGCCGCTGAGATCCAGGACCCATACGGCGGTGTCCCGATGGGTGGCGTAGTCGCCGGCGTCCTCGTCGAGGATCTCGACGCTCTCGAGCTTCACGAGGCACGTTGCCTGGGCGGTGTAGTTGATCCATAGATCGCGCGACTTTCGCTCGATCTGCACCCCTTCCACGTTCACATCCAGTAACAAGACTTCAAGCACATCAGCAACGTCGAACTCGGTCTTCGCTGCCAGCGAGTGAGTGAAGTCCTTGGGTGTTCCGCCTGCCAGCACCGCATCCTGTACCGCGTCGTGAAGCTGTCGCTCCTGCTCGTAGTCCAATGAGCCCTCGTCATCGAGGAACTGCCCGGGAACCTTGAAATCGGAGATGCTTTCAAGGATCTTCACCTCCCACTCCACATCGAGTTTCTCGATCTCGGCCAAGAGTTCGCGCCGTCGCGCTGGTCCGAACGCACGCTTGTCAGCCGACAGAAGAAACGCGTGCGGATCTTCGGGTTCGCACGTGAGAAGCAGATCGACAAAGACGTACCAGTGCAGCGCGTCACGGTATCCGTTGCCCTCCCTGTCGAACGGTGCCGACCGTGAGATCGCCCGCAACGCGACCTCACGATGCTCTACCTCCGGGTAGCCGACGATCTCTGCACCCATCTGTTCGAGGCGCGCCCGCAGAAGACTCTCGTACTCGGCGGCGAAGGACTCTGAAGCGTTGATGGCTTCCTGGACGAGTTCCCGTGACCTCGGCGGCCATGTCTTGAGAGCCTTCTTCGCCTCGCGTTCACGCAATGCTGCACTGTCGCGGTACCGTGCCACGGCTTCATCGACCGCAAGCTCGGGCACATAAAGATCGAGCGCTTCGGAAGCGACCGCATCCGCGACGGCGTCCCACTGCCGCCCGCGCAGAAGCGGATTGCCGACGATCACGTTGGCGTCAAGCAGCAAGAACACAGCTCGACGGTACCCGGTGGAGTGTCAAGGTGAACGTGGGGCCGCTCCGATGAAGCAGAGCTCGTGATTCGTTACAGGTTCAGCCCGTGAGCACGCGCCAGCAGATCGGCGACATCGTTCAGCCCCTGATGGCGGAGGTAGGGGATGAAGTGGGTCATGGGTGGCTGATTCGAGCGGTACGGGTTCGGGTCTGCACCGTCATACAGCCCACCCCCAGGCAGCGAGGAGAGACCTCCGCCAGGAAGCGTAGACAAGCCGCCCCCGGGAAGCGTCGACAGACCACCGCCAGGAAGCGTCGACATACCGCCACCAGGGAGCGTGGATAAACCGCCACCAGGAAGGGTCGACAGGCCACCACCTGGGAGTGTCGACAGACCACCGCCGGGAAGCGTAGAGGCCCCGTCACCCGGCAGGGTGGACAAGCCGCCACCAGGAAGCGTCGACAGGCCACCGCCAGGAAGCGTCGACCGGTTGCGTGGCCAGGTGTTTCGTTCAGTCATCCGATCAGCGTGCCCCATCTCCCGCACCAACTCCAGCGGCCCGCGCGACGCACAGCTCGGCGTCCTGTCAGGGCGACGATAGAGTCGGCGGTGAGCAGCGCGTTCCATGGACACCGCTGTCGCGACGGAGGTCGGTCGATGACGGACGCGGTGCAAGCGGACACACGGGTGGACCCCCGTCAGCTTCTTGGCGCGTGGGCGAACAGTTCCGACGAATGGGTGCGGTACATCGTGCGCGTCGTACTCACCGGAGCTGGCCCTCTCAACTCCGACGAAGAGGACCACGCGTACACGCTGTTCCGGCAAGAGAAGGCGCTGGACGCCCGGGAACTGTCGACCGAGGATCAGCTCGCGATGATCGACGGGGAGGACGAGGCGCTCGAACCTTTGACCGTGACCTCACTGTCAGAGGTTGCGGGGGTGAACGCTCTGATCGGTGGTGGGGTCATCGAACCGCATCAGGGCCTCACCATTCTGTTCGGTGAGAACGGCACCGGCAAGACCGGGTACTCGAGAATCTTCAAAGCGCTTGCTGCCAGCCGCACCGCGGACGTCATCCTCGGGGATATCGAGGCGACGGCGCCGCAATCCCCGTCCGCGACGATCGGCTACCAACTCGGAGCGGAAGCGAAGACGTACGCCTGGACAGGGCAACGGGGGGTTGCCCCGTTCACGCGCATCTCGATCTTCGACAGCCCATCGGTGAGCTTCCATGTCGACGAAGACCTCGAGTATGTGTACGTCCCCGCCGCGCTTGCCTTGTTCAACCACGTCATCGCCGGAATCAAGGCCGTCCAGGCCCGCATTGATGCGGCAATCAGCGACCTGCGATCCGGCCCCACAGGACTGCTGGGCCGATTCCCGCGAGCGGCGTCGGTGTACCCGCTGATCGAGACGCTCGGCGCCGCGACAGACCTGGACCAGCTCAGGGCGATGGCCGACCACCACACCGACGCTGATACCCGCATCGGGACACTGCGCCGCACCGTGGCCGCGCTGGAGGCCGACACGATCAGCGCCGAGATCACCCTGCAACAACGCGCCGAGCGTGTCCTAGCCGAGGCGAGCACGGCCGCACAGATTCTCGGTCGGTTCAGCCCCGCCACGTACAGCAGCGAGCTCACCGCCCTGGCGTACCTGCAGGAGGAGTATCGAGCCTTCCGCGCGGCGCTGTTCGAAGCGGCGGACCTGCCCGCCGCCCCCGACGACACCTGGACCCGGTTCATCCAGGCCGGTGAGGAGTACGAAGCACACCTGAGCGCACACGACGCGCACGACGCAGACCGGTGCCTCTACTGCCGCCAACCGCTCAGTGACCCGGCACGGGCGCTGATCGGAAAGTATTCCGAGTTCCTCGAGGAAAAGATCGCCGGCGACATCGAAGCCGCCAAGGGGCGGCTCAGCGCCCTGACCTCACCCGTGTTCGGCATCCGGACCAGCGATGTCGACGCCTACGCGCGCGACCACGCCACGAGCAACCCGCAGCCCGTGTTCTTGCCACTGCTGGAACGCACGCTCAGCACTGCCACCGCGCTCCTTGACCACCTCCGCGACAACACCCCCGTCACAGCCGACCTCCTGGCTCACGTGGCCGCCGACGCAGATGGCCTCACCGAAGCACTCGAGACCACCAGCGGCGCCCTGGTGGAACTGCGAGGACAAGCCGCGCGGCGCGCGGAAACACTCGCTGAGAAGAAGAAGGAACTGGTCGAACTCGAAGCTGCCGCCGAACTCGCCCGGTCCTGGGCGATCATCGAACAACAGGTGCGCGACGCGAAACAAGCCGACCGCCTCGCACTGCTCGCCAAGCCCATGCCTGCGCTACTACGCGCGGTCACTGGCCTTGCCAAAACCGCGAGCGACCAGATGATCAACGAAAGCTTCGACGCGCTGTTCGCCGAAGAACGCACCGCGCTCCGTGCACCCGAACTTCAAGTCGAGTTCGTGGGCCGTCAGGGACGAGCGCACCGCCGCAAGGTCCTCACCGGCAAGCACAAGCCGTCGAAGGTCCTCTCCGAGGGCGAGCAGAAGGTTCTCGCGATGGCGGACTTTCTCGCCGAAGCACGCCTCGCCGGCATCACCGCACCGGTGATCTTCGACGACCCGGTCTCCAGTCTCGATCATCGCCGCATCAACGAGGTCGCGCAGCGTGTCGCGGCACTCGCCGACACGACCCAGGTGATCGTGTTCACCCACGACATCTTCTTCGCCACCACACTGCTGAACCTGATGGCAGCGTCCAAACGATGCTCGTACTTCCACATCACCGACGAGGACGGCAAGGGGCAGGTCACCCGAGCTACCGGGCCCCGCTGGGACAGCATCAGCAATCTGAAGAAGAACATCAACGAGACCATCCAGGCCGCCAAGTCCCAGCAGGGTGATGCGCGCGCCGCGCTCGTACGCACCGGCTACGACTGGATCCGGGCCTGGTGCGAGGTGTTCACCGAAACTGAGCTGCTGCAGGGGGTGACGCAGCGTTACCAGCCCAACGTGCGGATGACCGCGCTACCGAACATCAAGACGGCCGCCCTGCCTGCCGCTATCGAGACTGTGAACCGCGTGTTCGAAGAAGCCTGCCGCTACATCGACGGACACTCCCAGCCGCTCCCCACCCTGAACGTCAGCCCCACTCTGGCCGGCCTCGAGGCGCACTGGGCAGAGTTGAGCGAGGCCAGAGCCGCGTACCTCAGCGCCGGCGCGTGATTGGCCGTCGTTCGGGTGGGAGGAGACCCCGGCCTCGACAAGAACGCTACGTACCCCGGGCTGCCGACCCCGACCACATACCGCCGAGGGCATCTGGCGGATGAGGGTGCCCAGGCGCACGCATCCTCGCCCTCCTCGAGCCCCCGTCCGCCCGCCAAAGCGGCACCGTGTCGTCGGTATAGGAGATACTGGCGACACCTGAGGCCGGCAGGGGGGACCCGTTGACAGCAACACCACAGCAGTTGGCTGAAGCCGTCGACACCAACCCGACTCTTCGTCTTCTCGGCGCATACAGTCGCGACTGGGTCCTGCCGCTGTTCGCCACCCACCTGGGGACCATCGATGGTTCCGTCTCCGCGGAGTGGTTCCATGAGCGGGTCGCTGAGACCATCGACGCCTTGCCGAGCATGACGGGAGATCGTACTCCCGCCGAGCACTGTAAAAAGTGGGTCGAGGACCGGTGGCTGGAAACGGAGATGGACGCTGGCCGCCTGCGATACCGGCTCTCCGCCTACTCGCTGCGAGCCCTGCAGTTCGTCCGTGAGATCGTCGACGGTGAAACCACTGTCACCACGGCTCGGTTAGAGAGCATCGCGCATGCCGTCCACACGCTCGCGGATATGACCAACCCCGACCGGCGCGTGCAGGTTCGTCGGATCGATCGGGAGATCTCCCGGCTCAAGAAGCAGCGGGACGACATCAAGTCTGGTCGGACCCGGCTGTCTACCGTGGAGGAGCAGCAACAGCAGCTGCGTGAGATCTTGGCGATGACCCGCACGCTGCCTGCGGACTTCCGGCAACTGCGCACCCTTGTCGAGGACCGTCACCAGCGAGTCGCCCGACGAGCGATGGCCGACGGTCCTACCAAAGCAGAGCTCGTCGAGGACTACCTCCACGAGCACGACCTCCTCGGCGACACCCCCGAGGGCCGCTCCTACCAAGGGTTTTCGAGGCTGTTGACGTCCAAGCAGGCCCAATCCATCCCGGACGACATCGATCAGATCCTCTCCCAGGAGTTCGCCCGCGAGCACATGACTGTGACCGAGCGGGCGCAGCTCGAGACGATGTTCTCGACCCTGCTCGCCGCGCAACTTCGCGTACAGCAGAGCTACGTCAAATGGACCTCGTCACTGCGGCGCTTCCTCACCAGGAGCACACACGAGAAGCACCGGCGCCTCCTCGCCCTCGCTGACCGGGCGCTCAGCGCCGGCGCCGAATGGGTCGAACGGCACCCCGGCCCCGCGGTGATCGACAGCGACGTGCTCGGCATCGGAACGATCGACACCACCGACATCTCCCAGACCCAGTTTTGGATCGACCGGGGACCTCAAGAGGTTCAGGTCCGCGCGATCTCGCCGCACGCAGACCTCCCGACTGCGGATCGTGAGGCGTTGCGGCTGGCGGCTGGGACGAGCCCGAGAGTCGTCGCCCGGACCGTGAACCGGCTGATCCGTGAGCGCGGTGCGGTGACCGGCAGCGAAGTCTTCGACGCGACGCCGCCAGACTTCCGACGGCTGGGAGCACTCGTCTCCCTCCTTGATCTAGCCATCACCTACGGCCAGGTATCAGACCACATCAGAGATCGCGTCGCACTCCAGCCCGCGCAGGAACGTGCACTCCACGTCGCGCTCCCCCATCTACGCTTCGACACACCCATCATGATCGGTGAGCACGAATGAGCGACGGACACGGCACCACCGATACAGGAGAGCTAGCGCCTGACGCCCCCGAGGATTTCCCTGACGGTGCCCGCCGCGCGCTCGTCGTGCTTCTCACGAACCGGTTCATCACCCGGACGAGGAATCGCGCCGTGTGGGACATCCTGCGTGGGTATGAAGAAGAGATCCGCGGCCGCCTCGCAGATCTCTACCTGACACTGGAGATCGACCACGACCACGGCGTCGCATTCAAACGGCAGATCATGGAGGAGGACACTCCCCGCATCCTCCGCAAAGATCGCCCGCTCAGTCGCGACGCCTCGTTCCTGCTCATCTTTCTCTGCCAGGAGTGCGCCCACGCCGACCCCCAGGACGAGCTCGTCGTGGTCACCCGGGCTCAGATCGACGAGTTCCTTAGCCTCGATCCACCGATGAGCCTTCGGCTGGCCGTCCTGGCGTGATCGGTGCGAGATGATGCGCCGCGGGCAGGGGTGTGTTCCGGGCGTCGCATCCCGGTCGTCCACTTGGTCCTTGGTCGTGCCGCGGGCGCGGCGGTGGTCAGCTGGTCGCGGCCGGTGGTGGTGCGTGCGTCGCGGTGAAGAGCTGCTCGAACGGGGCCTGCCAGGGCCAGGCCTCGGGCAGGTGCAGTGTGACCCGGCGCGCGGACCGCGCCAGCCGCGCGGGCACGGAGATGAGAGTGCGGCGGATCGTCGCGGTCGTCGCTCTGGCGAGCCGGCCGGCGTGGTCGGCGATGAGTCCGGCGGCGCGGGTGAGGTTGAACGCGATCACCGCGAGGACGAGCCAGGCGCTGTTCGCGGTGAACACCCCGGAGGGCAGGTGAGCGAGCGGGCCGCTCTTCAGGTCGGCGTGGACTTGCTCGATGATCGCGTGTGCCCGGTGGGTCTTGTCCGCCACCACGGTGCCCATCACTGTCTTGTCGGTGGTTGTGAAGAACGCGTGGTGCCGGTAGATGTCGAACAGTGTCGGCTGCTCGACCTGCTTCGGGTTCAGGTCCGGGATCCGCCGCACCACTAGACGACCTTCAACCCGCTCAACGATCTTCCTCGACCGAAACGCGACGAAGGGCACTTCGGCGACTTCTGCTTTGGAGATCAGTCGCCCGGTGGCCTCGTCACGGATCGAGTCGGTGTACTCGATCATCTCCCACACATCCTCGGGGATCGTCGCGATCGCCGCCTTCACCGCGGGGTCCATCCGGACGGTCACCGATACGTCCGCGCCGGCCTTGATCGCCGTGCCGATGGTGGCGTGACCGTAGAACGCGGAGTCTGCCCGCAGCAGCGGCCGGGCGCTGGTCCCGGGGTTCATGCGGCGGAGGGTGGCGAGAGCGTCGCCGACGATCCGTGCGGCACCCTTCGGGGAACCGGTCTTCCCCTGCCGCAGCCGCTGCCCCACGATCACCGGCGCCGACTGCGATGTCGACGCCGTGGCGAACAGGGCGTTCAGGCCGCGGACGCCGGAGTACCCGAACGACGCGCCCTGCTTCTGGTATCCGTGGACTTCGATGATCGTGTCGTCCAGATCCACCATTACCCGCTCGCCGTTCGACGCCCGCAGCAGCGGCGCGGATTGCGCGACGTTCACCAGGGTCCGGGAGGCGACGGCGTCGAGCTGGCGGACGTGCCCGAACCGGAACTCCCGCAGGAACGAGCCCAGCGTCGACGGCGCATACGTCCGGTCGAACAACCTGCCCATCCCGCCGTGACGAAGCACGTTCATGTCGTCGATCGAGTCCGCCCCGGCGAGCATCCCCGCCACCAGCGCCATCACCTTGCTGCCCGCGTTCGCGCCCTTATCCGACGGGACCGTCAACCGGACCTGCGCGAGCTGATCGAGCCCTGCGGTGCGGGCCAGGCGGAGCATCGGGACCAGCCCTGCGGCCGACACAAGATTCGGGTCATCGAACTTCGCTGACACCGCAGCGGGAGCATGCTTGAATTGCACCTACGAGATGCCTCTCGGATCGGTCGAACAGAATCTTTAGCAAGCTCTATTCTTCCTGATCAGAGGGGCATTTCTGCGTCACGGCACCCGCTTGTCACCCAAGCTCATCGGTGGATCGAGGCTTAGCGCCTACCGCCAGGATGACGACGGCGACCAGGCGAAGTTCGATCGTCGCGTCACCGCCGCCATCCGGCAGCTGCAGGATCTGCGGCTGCTCAACCAGGACCCTGACGCCGACTACCTCTACACGATCTCGCCAGTCGTGGTACCTCTTGTCGGTGTCGATGAACTGACGCGGCTGGAAGCGGCATACCGGCTCGGGGCAGGCGCCACCGCAAATGACGGGAATGGCACCGAAAACTCAGCCCAGCTCCTTGACGAGGAGTCCTGATGCTAATCAATGGGCAGTTCCGCATCGAGAAGGTCCAGGTCCTGAACTGGGGCGGATACTCCGACCTACAGGTCATGCATGTCGAACGTGCCGGCACCGCGATCCTCGGACCGTCCGGACGCGGCAAGTCCACCCTGCTCGATGCGATGGCCTCGGTCATCCTTCCCAACCCGCAAGAGTTCAACCAGGCCGCACGCGACGACAAAGGCCAGAAGCGCGAGCGCACCGTATACACGTACGCGCGTGGGCTCACTGACCGGCGGCGTGACGAGAACCGACGCTCCGGCACAACCACCTACGTGCGTCCACCCGGCACAAACGGGTTCGCCAGCGGCGCTGCGATCACGTGGGCTCATGACGATGGCCGACGGGTCACGGTGTTTCGACTCGCATGGGTTGCCAGCGACACCACCGGCGCCGACGCGATCAACGCGAATACGATCTACGGGTTCGTCTCCGGCGACTTCGACCTGGACCGCCTGAACGGGCTCACCGGTGTCCGCTCCGGCTCATCGCCCCTGACCAAGACGACGCTCAGCGGCCTGATCGACACCAGCCGCGGTGATCTCGTCGATTCCTCACAGAGCAAGATCCACGCGAAGATGCGCTCCGTGATGGAGATGGGCAAGTCCGACGAATCCCAGCGCCTTGCCATGCACCTGCTGCGCCGCGCCCAGGCCTCCAAAGGCATTTTCAACATCAACGCGCTGTTCAAGGAGTTTGTGCTCACCGAGCCGCTCGCGCTCGACCGGTGGGGAACCGCGCTCGAGGCGTACCGAGAGGCGTCACGTCTGTATGACGAGTACGAAGCCACCCGACGCCAGCTGGAGACCCTCACCCGCCTCCCTCAGCTCGCCGAGAAGTACCAGCACGCGGGCAAAGACCACACACGCAAGACTTCACTCCTCTTGGAGCGGGCCGAAGGGACCCCCGCGCGCCTACGGATCTGGCACGCCCACAAGCTCCTCGACTGGTTGCGCGCACGGATCGATGACAATCGCCTGACGACGGCAGAGACCAACGAAGATCTGCAGGCAGCGAACACGCGAAGGACACACGCGAAGACAACGTTCGACAACCTCCTGCTCAGCCTCACCTCGGCCGGCGGAGACAAAGCACCCCTCCTCAAGGTCCAACTCGACACCGCCCAGCACAACCTGGACCGGATCGGCATTCACCGCGCAGCCGTCTCCCGTCGCCTATCTGAGTTCGACCGCACCCTGCCCGCCTCGCAGGGTGATCTGTTGCTTCTGCAGGACGACCTCAGCGATATGCGCACCCAACTGGAGACCCAACAGATCGCTCTTGACGCCGAGGCCAAGGCTGCGGTGCTCCGCGCGGGCATGATCGCCGGACAACGGAAGTCGGTCGCACACGAGCTGCATCAACTCAGCTCCCGACGATCCAACATCTCTCCCGAGGCGGCTCAGCTGCGCGCCGACATCGCCGCAGCTACCAACGTGCCGCTGGACCGGCTGCATTTCTTCGGTGAACTCATCCAGATCAAGGCCGAGCACCAATCATGGGAGGCTGCCGTCTTCAGTGTTCTGCGCGGCGTCGCCAAGGATCTCGTCGTCGATCAGGAACACTTCATCACCGTTCGGCGATTCATCAATGAGCATGACACCCGGATGCACGTGTCGCTCGTTCCCGTTCGCGAACAGGGCTCTCAGCGCGAGCCGGTACCCGGCACCGTACCGGCGATTGTCGAACTGGCGGACTCACCGTTCGCCCCGTGGGTACTCAACGAGCTCGTCGACCGATTCTCCTACCAGCTCGTGGAACGCGACTCGGATCTGGACACCAAACGTGCGTCACACCTCAACGGCGCCGTCACCCGCGCAGGGATGCGCACCGCAGCATTCGGACGGTTCGCGAAGGACGACTCGGTACAGAGGTACTCGTTCATCGGCTGGGACACCGCCGATCTACGCCGCGACCTTGAGCAGAACCTCGCGTCGCTTACCGCGGAACTGGCACCCGCTGACGCCGCGTCCAACACCGCTCAAGCCACACGCGACGACGCACGCGATCGGGCACAGCGCCTCACGACACTCCTCGAAGAACTCGACTGGTCATCCATCGATACGGCACCTGCAGCCGACCAGGTGCGACAGCTCCAAGAGGAGATCGCCGAGGCCAACACCCCCGAAGTCACCGAACTCCAGAAGCAACTGGACGACGCGCGAACAGAAATGACCGAGTCGGAGCTGCACGCACGCGAGATCGAGACGAAGCTCACGACTCTGAACGCAGCGTGGGGAGTGCTGGTCGACCTGGAAGACGAGTCATCTCTTCTCATCGACGACTCCGCCGTGTTGGACGCCGACGAACGCGAGGCCACCGGCACACTCGGATTCCTCGCACCTCCCGTCGATGTCACGACGGCGACGGGTCGCGCGCTCCGTGCGGCAATCGAAGCCAGCTACGGGCAAGCGGCCACGGATCTGCAGAACCAGCTCGTCTCACTCAGGAAGGAACGCGAAGCACTCGAGACCGCTGTCCTCGCCACCATCCGTGCATTCCGCGGCCTGGAGGATCGAAACCAGAGGGAAATCGACGAGAGCATCGACAGCCTGCCGGCGCTGCTCTCCATTCACGACCAGCTGCTCACCGATGACCTCCCCCGCACCAAGCAACGCTGGCTCGAGCAGGTCGACCAGGACATGAACACACAGCTGCGAGGACTTCTCGTCCAGATCGATGACGATCGCCGCTCAATCGTCCGAGGCCTCGCCCCCATCGATAGGGTTCTCGAGCGTGTGGCGTTCCGCGTCGACTCCACCCTCACGATCGACGTCTCCGACAAACCCAGCGGTGAGCTCAACGAGTTCCGCTCCACGATCTCGGAGTACACCAGCAACACCCTCCACCAATCCATCGAACGCGACGCGGAGAAGATCGAACGCGACTTCAACCGGCTGCGCCGCAAACTGGCCCTCCTCGACGACCTCACCCGAACCGGCGAGAGCTGGCGTCGCCGCGTATTCGACGCGCGCGAACACGTCGAGTTCAAGGCAATCGAGAAGAGAGCCGACGGCGTCGAAATCGTGCACGACGGTGTCTCCGGGATGAGCGGCGGGGAGGGGCAGGAACTCATCGCATTCATCCTCGGCGCAGCCCTGAGATATCGGCTGGGCGAAGGAACGGACGCCCCTCCCACCTACGCGTCGATCGTGCTCGATGAAGGATTTGTCAAAGCCGATAGCGACTACACCGGACGGGCCCTCGCCGCCTTGTCCGCGCTCGGGTTCCAGCTCATCATCGGCGCGCCGCGTGAGAAGGCAACGGCGTTCGAGTCCCACGTGGAAACCGTCGCATACATCAACTCCGACCCAGCCAACCCGCAGGGCGTGCGCATCTTCGAGATGACGATCAGCGAAGCGCTCAGTATCGAGGAAGCCGCGTGAGGAGCCCCGCAGACGTTGAACGTCTTATCACCACCCGCTACAAGTCGTCCTGGCGCGCCTGGCTCACACAATCCTCCCCTGAACAGATCACCTTCCCCCTCCAGCCACCCACCGCGTCAACCATCCCCGCACAAGAAGAGGCCGTCCGGACGTGGCTACATGCGTGGCGTGCCTGGCACGACCTGCACCCCGCTACCAGCCTGCGAACCGCGACCGTCCGCACGGCCGCTGGCGCTCAGGTCGTCTACACACACATCGACATCCCTGGGCCAACAGCGCTCGCTGGACTCGACCCCGCGACCGCTAACCACTGGCAGACCGCGATTTCCCGCTACCCCCAACTGGCAGACCTCGACGTCTCCACCGACCAGCTGCGGCCGATCCTGCCCCGCATTGTCGACCTCGACGATTACGACTTCGAACTGCTCCTGCGCGTCGTGGAATGGTTCCGCAACAACCCCGCATCCGGGCTCACCGCCCGCCAAGTCCCTGTCACAGGTCTCCACACCAAGTGGCTGGGACGGCACAAGGCGATCGTCATCTGCCTGCTTCGAACCGACATCCCCAACCGGGTGGCTGATCTTGGCGCAGAAGCCGTCGACCCTGAACTCGACATCAACGACCTCGATCTACTCGGACTGCGGCGACTGCCGAACCACGTCGACGTCATCCTCGCCGACCCCGCCGACCGCCGACTCGTGGGCGGCATCCGCCAACTCCGAGCACCCGTCGAAGAAGTCGCCGGCCTCCCCCTCACCCCCGATGACGTCCTGATCATCGAGAACAAGGAGGCCGCGACGCCAATAGAGGACCGAGCAGGGCTTGTAGTGATTCATTCGCTTGGCAACTTTCTCGACGTGCTCGACGCGCTCCCATGGCTGCGGTCCGCACGCACCTGGTACTGGGGAGACCTCGATCGAGCCGGGATCACACTGCTGTCGCGTGCCCGGGCTAGGGTGCCCGAGATCGCCTCCCTACTCATGCACGCCGACACTGTCCGGGAGTTCGAACCACTCGCGAACGCCGACCCGAGCGGTCGCGTAGACCCACCCGAACCAGTCCTCACGCAAGATGAACGTGCCGCGCTGGAATATCTCGACGCTGGACAGCCGCCGCTCCGCCTCGAACAAGAACGCATTCCATGGCACACAGCGCAAACCACCATCAACCTGGCGATCGACCAGGCCGCTGTCCTCGATTAGCGCTCGTGTGGCACCATCCCAGACCACCTCGAGGACACCCCGACGTGGACGGGCTCTGATCCCCGATGCCGTGGACACCGCGTCATCGGCATGACAGACTGCTCTGTTCTGCTGGAAGGGGAACCACCGTGCCGCACACAGACGACCACACCGACTGGGAACAGATCATCCGCGACATGATCGCGCGGAGCAGCGAATCCGCACCTACCGAGCCAGGCGTGTACCGGATGCCGTGCGGGAACTGCTACGTCGACTTCTTCCGCACCTCGGACGGCACCGAAAGTTGGCTCGTCCCCGGCGACGAGCGCAGCTACACTCGCGACACTGTCGCCATCGACCGGCACGGCGACCACCCGTGGGAGCGGATGTACACCCTCGGCCACGCCGCCGCCGAGATCCGACGCCGCGCGACCGCCGACGATACGCCCGTCGAGGTGCTGGTCGAGCAGCTGGCGGCGATCGCCGCGGTGGAGGACGCGGCCGAGGCGGAGGAGATCGCCCGCATCGCCCGGGAACGTCCCGCCGACAGCCCGGACGTCCCGCTCGCCGATGTCGCTCGGAAGTTCGGGATCGATCTCGACGAGCTCTAGCGATACCTGTCGTCGCCTACTGGCACGCTAGAGACACCAGATCATGCGAGACACCGATCACCTGCGAGAGGGGCGTCGTCGTGAACCTGTATCCGCGGTTCGACTTCGACCAGGTCGACTTCGTCACCGCGGACACCCACTTCAGCCACGCGCGGATCAGCGAACTCGCGGATCGCCCGTTCGCAACGGTCGACGAGATGAACGCTGAACTCATCCGCCGCTGGAACGAAACGGTCAGTCCGACAGAGGTGGTGCTCCACCTCGGAGATGTCGCGCTCGGCCCGATCGAGGAATCGATCGGTATCACCGCGCAACTGCACGGCCGCCGATTCCTGGTCCCCGGAAACCACGACCGGGTGTCACCGGCGACGCAGTCGAAGAAGGCGATCGAACGGTTCGCGGCGCTCTACGAAGCGGCCGGTTGGACGATTCTGCCGGAGGTCATCGAAGGCACCCGACGCGGGTATCGGATCCTCGCTTCTCACTACCCATACAAGGGCGACTCGCAGGAGTCGGATCGGCACACCACCCATCGACCGCGCTGGGACGACGGGATCCCACTCCTACACCCACGCCCGCGACCACGGACCGAACGGGCACCAGTTCCACGTCGGCGTCGACGCCCACGGCTACACGCCCGTCCCCTTCACCGAAATCGACGCGTGGATCCGCGGCCTCCCAGACGCCGAACCATGGCTCGACATCGCAATCCGTGAGGCCCGCCAGACCATTACCGACCTCGACGGCAGCGAAACCTCAAACTCCGACGCGCTGTTCTACACGATGGGCTACAACGAGCTACGGGTCGCGCTGGAAGAACTCCTCGGCGCGTTCGACTCCGCCCACCCCGACTCGCCCCCGGGGACTGTCTAGGCGCGGGACTTCCGCGTCGGCGTATACCGCGTGGGCCCGAGTGTAAACAGTTCGCCTGCCGCGGGACCTGATCGGAGGGTACGCGGTTCCCGTCGGAAGCGGATCCATCCGCGACGCCGCCAGTGCACCATCGTCAGGTACCGCACCGACGCCGAAGACCACGCCTCCTGACGCTCCGCGGCGTCGGGGTCGTGGGCGGCGAGCTCCGCGAACACCTCACGGAAGGTCGGCGGCTGACCACGCTCGCGGGTGTGGCGGTGGATGAACCTCACGGCGCGGCGCGCCCACACCGGCGCTGTCTCATCAGCGGTGAGTTCAGTGAACAGCGGCACGAGGTGCGGTGCCGACCACGGCTTCTCGTACACTTCACCGTCGTTCGACACCACCCTGCAGCTCCCCTCAGCGGTCATCCCAGATATACCGCCGCCGAGCCCAGCCAGGGGCGCGGGCGTCGTCAGAAGGATGATCCTCGCCAGGGGAGGATGTCAGTGTCTCGCGTGGGGCGGTCGGCGAGGATGTGCTCGGCAACGGCGCCGCATCGATGAGTGCTTGCAGTGCCGTGGTGTACTTCTCTCCGGTCGCCTTCATGCGTTCCCTGGCGGCTTGCTGCAGCCGACGGGAGGTTCGCTTCTCAGTTGTCATGACGTCCCTGCTTTCCCGCGGGGGCGGACGGTGATGCCGGCGGCGTGCAGGTGCCGGTTGATGGTCATCTCGCTGCATCCGGCAAGGTGCGCGATCTGTGCCATAGTCCTCCCTTGCGTCTCATAGTGGTCGCGTAGCCAATCGGAATCGAGGGTGAAGGTGGGGGGTCGTCCGCGACGCGACTTGGTGCCCGTGTCGGCGAGGATGCGGCCCACGGTCTGCCGGGACACGTTCACGTCCGCGGCGATCTCGTACGTCGACGCCCCCGCCGCATACGCCCGCGCTAACACATCGGGAGGCATCACGTCCGCGGCCGTTGATCGTGCTGGGCGGCTCCGCGCCCACGCCGCAGGCGCGTCCGGGACACCGTCCGAAGGCTCGGGTGTCCATGTGACGGGCTCATCGATGCCGTTGACGAGAAGGAAGTCCGCGGCGAGCTGGTCGAGTCCCGTCCGCACCGCTGACGGCAGTCCATCGGCGAAGCGGGCGACGGCCGGCGCGGTCACCCCTGCCTGATCCCACTCCGGCGGGATCGAATGGATCGGATTCCCCGACAGTGTCCGGTGCAGGAGCGCCCGGGCCAAACGCCATCGTCGTCCACCCCCAGCCGATACCCCCGCCACCCGGCACACCTCCTGCCACTGGGATTCGAGGAGGATCCCGCTGTAGTCGAGGGCGCGACGTCGGGCGTAGTCAACGGGCACGTCATGCGTATCGAGGAACGCGGCCAGCCGGAGGATCGCGTGCAGGGTGCCCACGTCATGAGAGCTGCGACCGAGGTCACGCATCACATGGGTCACCTGGCGGGCCGGCGCCTGCGGATCGAGCAATGCAAGAGCGGCGGAGTGTGTGAGCCTCGTGCCCGTGAACACCACCGCCGCCGCCAACGCCGACGCCACCACCTCACTGCCGACCCGTTGCGGCGCGTACCGGGTGATCCACTCGCCCCACAACTGTGCCGGTACCTTTCGCGCTCGTTCGACCGGGCTGACCCCTGACGGTGGTGCGGACTGCAGGAACACCGTCGGCCGGCGACGACGCCCCAGCGCGGCCGCGATCAGGGTCTGCAGTTGCGGCGTGTGCGCCGTGTACGACGAACTCTGAGCCAGCCGCCCCTGCAGCAGCGCGGCGACACTGCCCGGCTTCGCCAGTGCGGTGACGGCGAGGGTGGTGCCGACGGCGGCCCCGACGGCAGAATCCGGTCGTGCCCGTACTGCCGTCGTCCAATCCTCGCTCGCCCTAAACAGCGCCACGAGCTCCTCACCAAGCGGACTGATGTCGAGGCGATCGCCGGCGGCAATCGCGTGCCGGGCGGTACGGGACAGCAACCGAGTGTCTTCCAGCACCGCGACCGCCGGCTGCGGCGCCTCCGCATAGATCCCGAACCCTGCCCCGCCGGTGGAAACGATCCGCATCAACGCCCGCTGCGCATCCAGGACCGCCCGCGACACTGGAGTGCGGGTCGGGTCGGCCGTGAGGTCGGCCCGACACCGGTTCGCTTGCGGGCCCCGTCCCGGCCCTTGGACGGGATTGTGGCACCGGCCAGGAACGGGAACAAGCGCGAGCGGGTGGGCACGGTACCGGGCAGGACGATCACACACGGGGCACCGGTCCACGAGCAGGCGGCGGTGGCGAAAACAGGCGAACCCGAACGGGAACTGCCACGACATCCGCCACCGGCCACCCGAATCGACCAGGCACTCCGGGCAGTAGCGTCCCGCGGTCCCCGCCGCCGGGCATTGCGAACTGATCCGCCCCCGCCGGGTGTACCGGATCGCATGGTGCGCGAACCGCATTCTCGTCATCTCCTGGAACTGATCCGCCGGAATGCCCGTCGACGCCTCGAGCCGCGACGCCTGCTCATCAGTCAGCGCGGTGGCCCAACTGTCCGCCATCCACGCGGTCGCCGACACCGCCACACCCTCCTGCTGCTCGATGAGGCCGAGCGCGCAGGCCATCTCGTTCATCGTCGCCCCATAGGTGGCCGCCATCTTCTCCAGCCAAGAGTCGAACGGCTCATCAGGCAGCGGCCGCACCCGAAACGGCAGCACCCGCACCTCATAGGAAATCGTCGACGTCGTGGTCATGCGGCGGCCGCCTCGCCGTCCTGGTTCTTGCGGCGGCGTGCCTGGTGGTTTCGCAGCTGCTGATCCAGCTTCGCCTCAAGCTCGCGGCGCTCCGTCTCCGCGCCCTCATCGATGCGGATGTCGTCGAGCAGTTCCCGATCGATGACCTCCCGCCCTGTGCGGATCGCGCGGGACGCGCCGCGACGGATCAGGTCCATGAGGGATCCGATGTTGCCGGTGGTGCGGGCGAACAGGTACCGGGACAGGTCGACCAGCATCCCGGGGCGAGCACCGGTGAGGACGAGAGCTTGTTCGACGCCGAATAGCAGCCGGTCCCACTCCTCCCTGCCCCTCTTGTGGGTAAGCGTGAAGGGGCTGAGCCCGAGGACGGTCCATCGGCGGAAGGTCTGCGCCATCGCCGCCTCCCGGCCGGTCTCCCCTTCACCCACCAGGCCGCGGGCGCGGAGGGCGACGCCGGCGAACAAGAACGTCGCGTTGTATTCGTTTGCGAGCCACTTCAGCTGGTTGGCGACTTCGACCCCGTCGCGGGTGCGCATGTTCAAGAAGTGCAGGTCGTCAACGATCACCAGCCGGGTGTCATGCCGTTCGATGCACTCCGCCGCCGCCCGGGCCAGGTCCCGGCCGGCCATGGAGCGGTGCAGGATGCCGGCGGTGGCGGGGTGGGCGTAGAAGCCGAGGATCATCATGTGCAGGCCCTTGATCGTCAGCCGCCCCGTCAGCGTCACATGACACACCGGCAGGTGCCGCACGTCCCTGTCCGCGTCCAGCCATCCCCCGGCCTCCGCGATCCGCTGCTGGTGGAACACGCGGCCGAAGTTGTTCACCACGGTCGACTTCCCGAGCGCCGGCGGGGCGTCGATCGCTGCGGCTGACTTCACCCGGTCGGAGTCCTGCAGGTTGGAGTCGAGGATGTCCGCCAGCTGCAGTTCGATGTCCTCTACCTGCCGTGTGCGCAGCAGGATGTTCGCGTGCCACACCCGCCGCTCCAAGTCGTAGACGACGCGATCGCGAGCAGGCAACGACTCCAGCTGGGCGCGCGAGAGCTCCTCAGGGCGAGCGCGGGGAGGCCGTTCGGCGAAGTCTGTCCAGCCCTCGTAGGTGGAGAGGCTCCGTTGGCGGGGCGGCTGCTGCGGGGCGCTCGTCGGGCTGGTCATCGGAGCATCTCCATCGGTTCGAAGTGGTAGTCGCCGCGGATGGTGGGCTCGTCGATGTCGTCCTCGTCGTCATCATCACCGGTCTCGGGCGTGTCGACGCGTCGGCGCGGGTCGCGGACGGAGCCGGTGAGCTCGGTTCCGAGATCAGACGAGGCGGTCAGTTCCGCGTCGAGCATCCGTTGCACGGTGCGTAGCGACCACACCCCGTCCGGGTCCGGTTCCTTGTCGTTCAGCTGTGCGGCCATCCGGGCGCTCATCCGCCGCTCCGATGGCGTCAGACCACGGCCGGCGCCCCAGTCCTCCAGCAGCTGCGCGGCGACGTCGTCAACCTGGGAGGGGCGACCCTGCCGGATTGCGATCTTCTTCGCGTACTCCAACGCGTCCAGGCTGAACGGGGTGTCGAAGCTGCCCTTGTGCTCCCATTCGAGGGTGTGCCAGGTGTGGTCCTCGGGGTCGTGGAAGTAGATTCTGGTGAGGTCGTCGGGGTTGACGAAGAATGGCCACTCCGTACCCTTGTCGCGGTGGATCGACCGGGCCCGGTTGCGGTACTTCGCGACCGACTCGCCGGTGTAGCGGAGTTTGTGGATCTCCACCCCGTAGTGGTTGAACTGCCGCTTCACCACCGGCAGCAGCTCCAGCAGCACGTTCCGGTCGGTGGGCAGACGCAGCTGTCCCGCGACAGCCAGGCCCTGTTCGTATCGTTGCGCGGGGCTGAGCTTTACCCCGGGCAGGTTTGGATCCTCCAACGAACTGTGGGGACGAAGGTGGTAGACGGTGGCTACCCATTCCCGGATGATCTGCTCCAGCTGCGGCACCGTGTAGACGGCCTCTGCTTCGGGGTCCTCGCCGCGTCCGGCGACGTCCGCGCCCTTGTAGCCGGGCAGCTCTTGCAGCAGGTCGTCGAGGGTGCGGAAGAATCGTTCCACGGGGCTCTTGTCGGTGGGCTGGTAGATCCGGGCGGGTTGGATCGAGATCCCCAACCGGGCGCACCCGCTGGTGAGATGCTCCGACAGGTAGGCGGCGCCGTGGTCGACGACCAGCGTCTCCGGCAGGATGCCGGCGCGGGTGAACCGGGACACCTTCGTACGGGTCGGGTCTACCAGCAGCGTGTCGGGCAGACCGTGGTACGGCCAGCGAGCGGACGTGCCCCAATCCGTGGGCGTATCAAACGGTTGCAGCGCCTCCATCAGCACGCCGGCGACGTCGATCGATTTCGTCGAACCCGGCGTGAGCCGCAGTCCGAGGATGCACCGCGAGTACAGGTCCATCGCGATCGTGAGATCCGCTGACACCCATTTCCCGGTCACCGGGGCGACGGCGAACACGTTCAGCGGCGTGGTGTCCATCAGCACGTACTCGCCCGGCCGGACCGCCGACAACCGCCCGTAGGGTGCGGAGGGTCGGTTCGCGGTCGACCGTTTGCGTTTGGTGGGGCCGGTGAATGTGGCCCGGCCTCGATCCAGCTCAGCCAGCGCGTTGTACGCGCTCGCGCGCGAGGGGCGCTTCACTGTCCCCGGGCCGTGGACGCGCTCGGTGCGTGCATTGATCCGGTCGATGATGATCTTCTTGGAGACCTTCGCTTCGGGGGTCTGCTCATCCAGGACCGTCTGCGCGGTAGCGATCCACCGCGGGTCGAACCCGGTCAGCGCGTTTCCGGCTTGGGAGGACCGGTAGTCCATCAGGCCCGCCTCCCCGGACTCCCGGTACTGCGCCACCCAGCGGCGCACGGTCCGTTCGCCCTTCCCGAGTTCGGTCGCCTTCGCCGCAGTCCGCTGTCGCAGACTGTGCTGCGGGTGGTATTCCAGGCGCGGCTCACCCTCCCGCGGGATCTGCGGAGTGCCGGACTTGTATCCGGTGAGCACCTCGCGGACGTGGTCGGCGCGCTCCATGGTGCGTGCCTTCGCGGAGTCGGTAGCGTCCGCCCACAGCACCCCCAGCGGAGTAGCATCCCTTTCCCGCGTGTGGCCAGGGATGTGGGCCTTGCCGCCCTCGGCGGCGGGGCGCAGCACGTCGACCATCCGGAGTCGGCGGTGCCGGCCCGTGCGGTCGCGGATGATCACCGCCCCGTCAGCGATCTCCGCGACCGTGCACGCCTCCCCGTCGTAGACGAAGTCCATCCCAGGTCGCAGCATCCAGCTATCCATCATCATGCTTCCTCTCAAAGTGAGTAGTCGGGGATCGGGTGCCGGGACTCAGGCCGTGTCACGGAGGGATGAGCCGCTCTCCGCCGTCACGCGAAGATGCCGCGCCGGTGGCTGCACGACGCGCGTACCGAGCACTTGCCGCAGGTACTCCTCAACGGCGCGCAGCAGCTGGGCTGCCGCTTCCTTGTCCGCTCTCGGTGACTGCGGGGGCACCGGCAGGGCCACGGGGATGCCCAGCGCCTCGCATGCTCGCGCCGTGTCGGCCTCGCGGTCGCGCTCCGATCTCGTCGACCGCTCCGGGCCAGCCTCCTCGAAGAGCAGGGAGGGAGTGCCAGGTCGAAGGTCGTCTCGTGCGCTCATGTCAGCTCCAATACGCTCGTCGTGCTCAACAGGTGGGACAGGTCCGTGCGCAAACGCTGTGTCCACAGCAGGTGCAGCACGAGGGAACGGGCGAACCGCTGCTCTCCCGCGATCGGAGTCACGGCACGCACCGCTTCCCCGAACGTCACAGCGGCTCCCAGCACGGTCGCCGCGGCATCGACCTGCCCGGGATCGAACTGGAAGCTGCGCCGGTACCCGGCGAGGAACTGCACATTCGCCAGCAGCACCGGATCGGGCTCGGAGCACACCCGGTACTCCCAGCCATGCGCCTCGACCTCCCGCCGCGTCCAGTCCAGCGAGTCCCGCACCGCCGGGACCTGCAGCTTCGCCGCCGGCTTCACATCGACAACGCACACCAACCGGTCTGTGTGCGAGATCAGATAGTCCGGGATGTGCCTGCGGGTCGTGCCGTGATCGTCGCCCTCCATCAGGAACGGCTGGGACAGGATCCAGTCCACTCGCGGGTCGAAGTCGCACAGCAGCAGGTTCGCGTACTCCAGCCGCGACTCGTACCCCACGGGCGCCTGCATCGTCGCGGACCAGTACGAGCCGGAGAAGTGACGCTGCTTGCGGTACCAGCGGAACTCACGCCACGGCACCGCCGCCGCGAACACCCCCAACCGGGCATCCGGCAGCGAAACGACGTCGACGTGATCCTGCATCATACGGATCCGGATCGTCGACGCCACCGCGATCATCCCCGACCCGGCTCCCCGGCCCGCAGCTCACCATCGCCCGTGTCCCCGGTCGGAACCTGACAGCGGTGCGTGCGCATGAACACATGCTGTTGCCCCGCGACCGCGCAGCGGAACTCACCGACGCCACAGAAAGAAGTGAGCAGCTTTGTACTAAATCACTAAACAGCTAATCACTAGTAAATGTCACATTCACTACCAAGCTCGATGTTGCGCCTGTCAGATACACAACAAACCTCCGCCGACCAGTCGGCGGCGTCCGACGCATATGAGACACTCGGAGCATGACGGCGATCCACCCGATTGCCCCCGAAGACTCCAAAGCGCTCTTCGGGAACAGCTACATGCACACCGTGCTGGTCGAGATCACCCGGCACGGCGATGAACCGTTCTCCCCGAAGCAGATCATCGACGCCACCGGACTGCCCGGCGGGATCATCCACCCGCTCATCAAGAGGCTGAAGTCCAGGCATTTCATCGAGTACCTGGGCCGTGTGCCCGGGGAGAAGACCACGCTGTACCAGGTCCGCGACAACCCCTACATGCGCGCCGCCCGCGAGTACGCCGAAGCTGCGCCCGAGATCCCGCAGCATCGAGCCGCCAGCTAACCCACGGCGCCCCGGATCGACCCACAGCTCGGTCGCGACGACCGGTGAGCGACGTGTTCGACGTGCGTCGCGCCACCACGTGCCACCGCTGCCGAATTCGCAAGGTGCGGCGTCCAGAGCACACACTGGTGCGTTCTCCATGTTTCATGAATCTTGAATTTGATCTAGACTGGGTAGGTGCCAACCCTTGCCCGCGCGGCCGAGCTGTCGAAGGCGGTCTTCGGCAGCGAGCACATGCTTTCCGTGATGTGGCAGATCTCGCAGGCACCGGACGCAACGTTCAACGCTCCCGCCATCGAACGGGCCACGGGCCTGGCCGGGAGCATCGTGCACGGCATGCTCGCACGACTCAAACGCGCCGGCCTCATCGAGGTCGTGGGCCATCTCGAGGGAGAACGCACCCTCGCCTACCAGCGTCGCGACCATCTCGTATGGCAGGCGGCATCTCAACTCACGTCCGAGGTGACTGACACCCTGGGCATCGGAGGCCCCTATGACAGCTAGCCCCTCCACGACCGTCGCCGGGACGTCCGGGGTGAGTTGGCAAACCGGTGCCCATCGCGTCCACGTCGACCTCGAGCTTCACCTCCCGGAGATCCAGCGCCGCCGCGCCACAAACGCGGCGGGGTCTGTACAAGACCTGGACACTCTGCGGTTCCTGCTGACGCTCCCCGTCGATCAGCCCACCGCCCTCGCGGGCCTCGATGCGTACGAGCGGCGCCTGGCTCGGCGAGCCGTCCGCTGCGGGTTCGCCGAAGAGCGCGCCGTCGCCCGCAGCCAGTCCACTCTCATCCGAAGAGCGGAGCCTCCCGTGACGGTGCGGCTGATATCGGTGTTCGGCCCGTTCCGTCGCAGCACCCTGCAGTTGGCGACGACATTCGCCCCCTACGGGCGTCGTCGACTCGTCGTCCCCTCTGGACGGCTCGACGAGATATTGTTGCTCGAAGCAACCTTCTACGGTGTCGGCGTTACGGTGGCCGACGCCAACGGCGAGCGGACCGTCGCCGCGTCGGCGCCCTTCCAGCCCGCCCGGTTCACTGGCGCCTCCTGGCTGTTCGCTGAGCGCATCTACGGCCAGGCGCTCAGCTCAGCGACCGCCACCGGGCAAGTGTCGGCGGCATCGAGATCATGACACCCGTGTGCTGGGCGAGCCGAACATGCTCCGCTTCAGCCTCCGCCAGACGCTGATTCCACCACCGTGCCACTTGAGAGGTCCCCATCGAGGTGACGATACCTGCGATCTCGTCCAGCGCGGCCAGATTGTGCAGGTGAGCCCGGAGCCGATCCTCATCGGAGCCGGTGAACGAGTCCACCGCGCGTCCCTCACAGTGGCGACACGGGCACGGCCACGGAGTCGCGCTGGCGAACCACTTCAGGTGCATCTCGCTGGACCGGGCGAATCGCATCAGCTCCGGCATCAGCACGTGCGGCGTGCGATCACCAGGGCGACTCGAGTACGGTCGGCTGCCCGGCACCGGCAGGCGCCGCAGGCTCGGGATCTGCCCGATCACGGCCGCGCGAGCGCCGGACGCGAACGCATCGATGCCAGCGAAGTCCGCCCGCCACGGCACCGCACCCTTCACCTCGCCGAAGAACCGGCGATACGACTCCGGCGCCCCCTTGAGATTCAGAGGATCACCCGCCTTCGCTCCCAGCGCCAACGCCACCGGATGACGGCTCCGCGCGGCGACCGCGATCAACTGCGAGATGTGATCCGGCGTCGACCACTTCTGATGGACGGCCAACGGGAGGATCACGTCGTCGCGGTCGATATTGTCCGCAGCCGCGAGGACCGCCTTAAGCGCCCCCGGGTCTGCGACGTCCACAAACCCCGCTGGGATCACCGCGACCGCCGCGCCTGCATCGCGCTGCGCCTGGAGAGTCTCCTCCACCGTGGGCGCGATGAGCGCATCCACCGGTTCATCGATAATCAACGGGCGCTCGGCCGTCGCCGGAGCGAGCACCGAAGTCGGCTCGATAAGGAAAACCAAATCCTGATGCCGCGCCCGCAGGCGCCAGGCGGTCTGAAGAGCCGTCGGCCCCGACAACACCATGCCGCCGTGTTCCATGTTCACGTGCGGGGCGGTCTGCATCGTCTCACCGCCAGCCATCGTGAACACTCGCCCGCCCAAAGTGCGCTCGACCAGCGTGGCACCGGCGAGCGACTCACGCGTCGTCCGCGAAACCAGAGAGCTGTCGACCACCTCGATGTTGGCCCGATCGGTCATGCTGCGCTCCTCACGTAAAGGTCTTCGAACTCGTCCTGAACCAGGAACGCGTCGCGCGCGAGCTCTGCGACGCTCTCACCCTCATTCAGCCGCTGCTGCACCACCCGGTCGATCAGACCAGGATGTTCCTCGGCGATCGCTACCGGCTCTACGCTCCGATATCCGGCGCGGGAGAGCTCGATGTTCAACTGCCGGTAACGGCCCTCGCTGATCACATCCAGATCCACCGCACGCCGCAGCAGCGCCGCGATCGACACCCGCCACTTCGACTTCAACCGTGCCAAGCCCGGGATCGTCACCGGTGCCGCCGCCAGATCCATGCGCACATCCTGCGCCGGCATCAAGAACTCCGCCGCGAACCGATCCGCCTCAGACTCCTGCGTCTCCGACGGCACCTGATGCATCACCGCGTGCGCAAGCTCATGCGCCAGCGAGAACCGCTGCCGATCCGGCGGAATGTGATCTCCCAGCAGCACCACTGGTCGCTGTCCTTCCGGCCAGCTCACCATCGCATCGATCCGCTCCGACCCCAACGATCGCTTCACCACCACAACCCCGGCATCCTCCAGCGAGCGCACGAGGTCTTCCAGCGGACCGGACGCGATACCGATCGACGCACGCACCTCCTGCGCGATCTCCTCCGGAGTATCGAAGCCATCGGGCGGAAGCGGGTGCCGCACCAGCCGCACCGGCGTGTCTCCCGCGACGAGCCCCGTCACTTGCAAGTGCAGCAATTCCAGTTCTGCCCGCAACCGGTTCGCCACCGACAGGGGCAACGTGGAGCGCTTGCGATGGAACACATACGGCGCCGCTCCCTCATCCACCGGGACCGTCAGCAGCACCGGTGGAACACGCAGCACACCGCTCAGCTTCTCCAGGCGGTCGGGGTCCAACTCCACCAGCCCGGATTCCGCCTTCGACAGCACCGCTTGCGAGATCCCCGTGGCTTCGGACAACGCACCCTGCGTCCACCCACGCGCAACTCGGACCGTGCCGAGCATCACCCGGCCGGTCCGGCGATCAGAAGCAAACTCTGCCATGACTCCCATCTTAGTCAGCGCCTCCGACAATCGCGCGATCCATGTGCAGAAATATTCTCGCGTGTTGGATGTGAACAGCCCACTCTGACCGCGACCCCACGCCAGACCGGGTCGACGGAGATGAGCCGCCCGATCACGTCGATGCCAAATCCATCCACCGCACTTGGCCGAATGGCCAAGTGCGGGCCAAGTTGACACAGAAACGGCCATCTTCACGTGGAACCTACAGCTGCGTCAGACCTCGGGGGCCATGTCGGTAAAGCGGGAGAAGTGGCCCTGGAAGGCGACGGTGATGGTGTCGGTGGGGCCGTTTCGGTGCTTGGCGACGATCAGGTCAGCCTCGCCGGCGCGGGGGCTGTCCTTCTCGTAGGCGGCCTCGCGGTGCAGCAGCACCACCATGTCGGCGTCTTGCTCGATCGATCCCGATTCACGCAGGTCGCTCAGGGCCGGCTTCTTGTCTTGACGCTGCTCCGGACCACGGTTCAGCTGCGACAGCGCGATCACCGGTACACCGAGTTCCTTTGCGAGCAGCTTCAGCGCACGCGAGAACTCGCTGACCTCCTGCTGGCGCGACTCGACACGCTTACCGCTCGTCATCAGCTGCAGGTAGTCGATGACGACCATCTTCAGCCCCGCCCGCTGCTTCAGCCGTCGGCACTTCGCGCGGATCTCGACGAGGGTCATGTTGGGGCTGTCGTCGATGTAGAGCGGGGCGTCGTTGATCTTGCCGCGGGTGGCGGCGATGGTCGTCCAGTCGCGGTTGTCGAGGGTTCCCTTGCGCATCGACTGCAGCGGGATCGCACCCTCGGCGCTCATGAGACGCATCGCGATCTCGCTTCGCCCCATTTCGAGCGAGAAGAAGATCGTGGGCATATCGTGCTTGATCGCCGCGGCGCGGGCGAAGTCGAGCGCGAGCGTCGACTTACCCATCGCGGGGCGGGCGGCGATGATGATCATCTGCCCGGGGTGCAGGCCGTTGGTCAGCTGGTCGAGACCCGAGAACCCGGTCGGGATGCCGGTCATCTGACCGTCTCGACCGCGCGCAGCCTCGATCTCCTCGACCGCCGCGTCGACGGCGATCGTCAGCGGAACGTAGTCTTCGGCCGTGTCATCGCCCGAGACGTTGTATATCTCGGCCTGCGCGTTGTTCACCAGGTCGAGGGGATCACCCTGCCCCTCGTACCCCATCTGCACGATGCGGGTGCCCGCATCCACCAGTCGGCGGAGCAGGGCGCGCTCGGCGACGATCGAGGCGTAGTAGCCGGCGTTGGCCGCCGTCGGCACGATCGAGGTGAGCGTGTGCAGGTAGTCGGCGCCACCGGCCCGCTGCAGCTCGCCGGTCTTGATGAGCTCGTCGGTGACGGCGACCACATCGGTGGGCTCACCGTGCGAGTAGAGGCTGAGGATGGCCTCGAAGATCAGCTCATGCTTGGGCACGTAGAAGTCGGTGCCGCGGAGGGTCTCGATGACGTCGGCGACGGCATCCTTCGACAGCAGCATGCCCCCCAGGGCGCTCTGCTCGGCGAGGAAGTCATGAGGGGGCGTGCGCTCGTTCTCGCGGGGTCCGCCAAGTCGGTCGGGTGAGATGTCGGCGATCGACACGGGCGTCCCTCCAGATTGACTTCAGCACCCCACCACCGCCCGTTGGACGACGCGCACGCTGGGATGGCATGACGAACGGATCAGCACCCGTTCCCGTGTTCCGATGGGAGCACGAACCCCCGACACGGCCGTCGGCGCTGACGAATCCACACCCACCCCCGATGGGCAGGACTTCACGCTAGAGACAGGTTCTCCCCCGTGCAAAACGGCCTGTGGATAACTCTGTGGAAAGGGTGAGAACAACTCGGACACGGGTGTGCACAACACCTGTGGAAAACTCCCAACCACTGGGTGAGTTCAAACTTTTTTATGGCTTCTGAGCTGGTCTTTCTTTATCCACGGGCTGTGGACAGAGATTGTGTTTGAAGTTGGCGTTGAGAGTTGCCGCGCAAAGCGCGACTGTGCACAAATCCGTGGTTTCCGCAATCGAACGACACGCCGATTTCGCGCGTCGAAGGTCTTTACAGGTACGCGTCCCAGGAGTACCGTGCCTGGCACACCGCGGCATCTCCGACGCAAGCAACGCCGCTCCGGGGGGGGAGCAGGGATGGCGCGAAGGGGGTGACCTTGATGCGTGAATCGACGGCACGGATGCTGCCGCACGCACAGCGCCTCCTCCTGCTCGCCCTCGGGCTCGGTCTTCTCTGGACCGCCGCCGCATTCTTCCTGCACATCCCCGCTGCGGGCGCCGCAGAAGACGACGACGGAGGCCTGCTCGGCACGGCCACGTCGGTCGTCGAGGGCGCGACGGGCGCGGTCGACGAGGTCGCGGAGACGACGCTCGATACGGCCGCGACCGTCGTGGCACCGGTCATGGAGACGGTCACCGAACCCATCGCGAAGCAGGCGCCCGCCCCGGTCGCAGACGTCGTCGAAGCCGTTCCCGAGGTCGTGACCCCGGTCGTCGAGTCCGTGAAGCAGACCGTGACCGCCACCACCGAGGTCGTCGACACCGGTACCGGCGCGGTCACCGGAACCGTCGAGACCGTCGTCAACTCCGGCCCGGTATCCGGCGTCACGAGCCCGGTCGTCGACCTCGTCTCCGAGGTGCCGATCGTCGGTGAGGTCGCCGAAGGGGTTGGCCTCGCCGGAGCGATCACCGACACCACCACCGCGATCGACACGACCGTCGGAACCGTGGTCGTCGGCGACGCCGTCGCACCTCCTGCTCCGCCGCTGGTCGTCACCATCCCCGATCTCGAGGCTCCCGTGGTGCCTGCTCCCGCGGTGCCCGTCTCTGAGCTGATCGCGGTCGGCACCGCCACGGCGGAGGCGTCTACGGTGGCGGCGGTGGCGAGTGTCGCCGCCGCGATGACAGCGGCCTGGTGGGCCCAGGACGGCTCCTGGGCGGCTTCTGCGATCGCCACCGCGATGGGTACCGCCGCGGTCGCCGGTGCCGCCGCCGCGCGTCTGCTGACCTCTCCGACGGCACCGTACGGCTCGCCCGTGTCCGCCGGCGGCAACGGAGGCGTCGCTTCCGCGTCGGGTGCCCAGCCGATCGCGGGCATGCTCGGGGATACCTGGCGCAGCCTACTTCTCGCGGGCCCTCCGCGAACGCTCGTCGACGACGCTCTGCCCGGGGCGCCGATCTACGCCACCGACTCGACTCCTGACTGACGGTATCGAGCCGCACCTCTTCGCGTGCGGCAGACGATCCGGCACGCCATCCGGCGTGCTGTCGATACCTCAATCAAGGAGTCATAGTCATGCACACGATCATCAAGCGCGCCCTGTGGGGTGTGCTCATCGGAGGGGGAATCTCCCTCCTCGGAGCCGGGGTCGCCCAGGCCGCCGACACATCCGGAGAGGACGGGCTGCTCTCGGGCACCCAAGCCATCCTCGACGTGGAGGCACCGGTCACCGTGGCCGGCAACGCCATCTCGGTTCTCGGTGATTCCCACTCGGATGACGCCGACACCCAGGCTCCCGCAGCGGCACCTGCGCCCGCCCCGGCGGCTTCGACCTCCGGAGACGACGGGGCCGCAGCCGGGGCGCAGGCGATCGTCACCGTCGAGGTGCCGGTCACCGTCTCGGGCAACGCCGTCTCCGTCGCCGGTGACAGCCACTCCAACGGCGCAGAGACGTCGTCGGGCGGCTCGTCGGAGCCGGCGCCCGAAGCCTCCACCTCGGGGGATGACAGTGTCGCGGGCGGCACGCAGGGTGTCATCTCGGTCGATGCGCCGGTCACGGTAAGCGGAAACGCGATCTCGGTGCTCGGTGACAGCGAGTCGACGGATGCGTCCGCCGGCACCACCGGCGACGACACCAGCGGAGATCACACCGCGGCAATGACCTCGGGTGACGACAGTGTCACCGGGGGCACGCAGGTCGTCGCACCGGTGGACGTTCCCGTGACGGTGGGCGAAAACGCCATCTCCGTCATCGGCGACAGCGAATCCACCGACGCCACCACCGGCACCACCGGCAACGGCAGCGGCGACACGGCAGGCACCACCAACGGAGACGACAGCCTCCTCGGCGGCACCCAGGTCATCGCACCGCTCGACCTCCCGGTCACCGTTGGCGGAAACGCGATCTCGGTGCTCGGTGACAGCGAGTCGACGGATGCGTCCACCGGCGCCACCGAAAACGGCAACGGCGGGGACCACACCGCGGCGAGCACGTCGGGAGACGACAGCGTCGCCGGTGGAACTCAGGTCACCGCACCCATCGACATCCCCGTGACCGTCGGCGGCAACGCCATCTCCGTCATCGGCGACAGCCAGTCCACCAACGCCACCACCGGCACCGGTGGGGGATCGAACGGGGGCGAGGCGGTCACCGGCGGATCGGACTCGATCCTCGGGGGCACGCAGGTGCTGCTGCCGATCTCACTGCCGATCACCGTGGGCGGGAACGCGATCTCGGTCATCGGCGACTCGGAGACGACGTCGCCTTCCACGCCGGGGAACTCCGGTGACCCGACCGACCCGACCGACCCGGTCGACCCCACGGACCCAGTCGACCCGACGGACCCGGGCACGCCCACCGACCCCAGCACGCCCATCGATCCGGCCATCCCCTCGACTCCGGTGACCCCGGCGTCGTCGGGTGACCCGGTGACGGTCACGGCGATGCCGGCCTCGACGGGCACCGCCGTGGCGCTGGCCGCCACGGGCGGGGGAGTCACGCCGTGGGCTGCGGGTCTCGGCCTGCTGATGCTCCTCGGCGGTCTGCTGCTGGCACGCCGCCGGGCGACGATCGGCTGACCCGCGCGTGAACCCATCCGGTGGGTGTCGGGCCGTTCGCTCCGACACCCACCGGATTCAGGCCTGCGCGGGCACCGAGCGGTACGCGGCGCCCGGGTGGGATTCGGGCAGGCGCGGCCCCGTCCCCACGATCCGTTCCCGCATGGTGCCCGAGCGGGGCACCTCCGGCACCATCCCGCGTTGACGCAGCAGCGGCACCACCTGATCGATCACGTCGCGGTAGGTCGCGATGCCGCCGTAGGTGTACTCGATGAGGAATCCGTCGATGTCGGTGCGGTCGACGATCTCCTGCAACTGATCGGCCACGCTCTGCGCGGTTCCGGTCACCCGCATACCGCCGATCGACGTCGTGATCTGCTGCAGGATCTCCCGAACGGTCGGGCTCTCGTCTCCGCGCTGGAACAGTCCCAGCATCGACTTGCCCACCTCGGTGCTGACCTCGGCGAGCGTCGCGTCGAGGGGGAAGCTCATGAGATCGACACCGCTCCACCCCATGAACAATGCGGCGGCGGCCTCCATCGAGGGTGTCGCGTCGAGTTCCGCGCGCAGCCGCTGGGCTTCCTCCTCCGTCTCACCGACGATGATCGAGACGGCATCGATGACCTTGATGTCCTGCGGGCGGCGTCCATTGGCCACGGCGCGCTCGCGCAGGTCGGCGACCACCCGGGCGGCCACGTCGAGGTCGCGATCCTGGATGAACACGCACTCCGCGAATCGGCCGGCGAAGGCGCGTCCCGCCGACGACGTACCCGCCTGCAGCAGCAGCGGCGTCCGTTGCGGACTGGGGATCGCCGGGAAGTACCCGTCGTACCGGAAGTACTCGCCCTCGTGACGGATGCGGTGCACCTTCTCGGGGTCGGCATACGTCCGGGTCGCCTTGTCGTAGACGACCGCGTCGTCCTCCCACGCACCCTCCCACAGCTTCAGGTTGAGCTCGACGAACTCGGTCGCGCGACGGTAGCGCTCATCGTGCGGGGTGATGCCGTGCAGGCCCAGCAGACGCGTGAGGGCGACCTGGTTGTCGCTCGTGACGATGTTCCAGGCGATGCGTCCCGCGGTGAGGTGATCGAGCGAGGTGTAGGTCCGCGCGTTCAGGTAGGGCTGCTGCGCGGTCGTCGAGGCGGTGACGACGAAACCGAGGCGGTCGACGGTGGCGGCGAGGCCGCTGACGAGGGTCATCGGATCGTGAACGGGCACCTGCACCGCCTCGCGCACGACGACCTCGGGAATGTCGTCACCGCTCATCGGGTAACCGAGGGCTTCGGCGAGGAACAGGAAGTCGAACCCTCCCGCCTCCAGCTCGCGGGCCATGTGCTGCCAGTAGGGAAGCGTGGCGAAGTCGCGGGTGTCGCTCTTCGGGTGGTGCCACGCGTTGCTGATGAAGTTGGGCGTGAACTCCTCGAACGCACCGAGGATGATCTGCTTGGTCACGTGCACCGTCCTGTCGCGGGTGATAACTTGTAGGAATCACGAGCACGATAACTCAGAGGAATCACGCGATGCAAGCATCCTCGCCCACCCCGGACCTTCCCGCGGCGATCGGCGAAGCCATCCGCGCCGGCCGTACGGCACGCGGCGAATCGATGCGCGCTCTCGCAGCGCGCGCGGGCATCTCCCAGCCGATGCTGTCCAAGCTCGAGAACGGTCAGATCCTGCCGAGCCTCACGACCGTCTACGCCCTGGCAGCCGCGTTGGAGATCCCCGCGTCGCGGATGCTGCCCCCGGTCGCCTCACTCGATCAGACCCTCGACTTCGGCGTCGGCGACGCCTCGGCGCACTCCCGGGCGCGGCTCATCTCGGGCGGGGCGGACGCGCAGTTCCACGTCTATCGGGTGACCGGCCGTGTCGGAGACGACGATGGCGGATTCTTCCGCCACGCCGGTCCGGAGTTCGTCCAGGTGCTCATCGGCGTCGTCGAGCTGCAGCGCCCCGAACACCCTCCCGTGACCCTTGCGGCTGGGGAGTACCTGACGTACGACAGCGAGATTCCGCACCGCTGGGCGACCGTGCAGAACGCGGAGTTCCTGCTCGTCTCCCCCACCTGACCACGCGGCCGACCCCAGCAGCCGCCCCGACCCCGGAAAGCGACCCCTCATGCTCGACGACAACGACTTCCTGCGCCTGCTTCCCAAGGCCGAACTGCACTGCCATTTCGTCGCCACGATGCGCGTCGAGACGCTGATGGAACTCGCCGACGCCCACGACGTGCCGCTTCGGACCACCGACATGGACGACCTGCTGCGGTACCGCGGGCTGCCCGACTTCCTCGACGTGTTCCACGCCGCGCAGCAGGTCCTCCGCACGACGGAATCCATCTCACGGGTCGCCTACGAGAGCGTCGTGGATGCGGTGCGCGCGGGCAATCTGCGGTACCGGGAGTACTTCGTCAATCCCGACAACTTCGCCGAACTCGACATCCCCTACCCCGACCTCATCGAAGCCCTGGTCTCCGGCTTCGAGCGCGCCGAACGGGAGTACGGTGTGGGCTTCGGGATCATCTGCGCCATCAACCGCTCCCTGCCGGCACAGACCGCGGTCGAGATGGTCCAGACGATGCTCGCGCACCCGCACCCGGCCGTGCTCGGCATCGGTCAGGACTACCTGACACCCGAGCTCACCGAAGACCCGCTCCGCTTTCGCGCCGCCTACGCGTTGGCCGAAGCGAACGGGCTGCGTCGCAGCGCACACGTCGGAGAGACCATGACGGCTCCGGCATCCCACGTGCATGAGGCGATCGAGCACCTCCACGTCGACCGCGTCGATCACGGCTACCGCGTCGTCGACGATCCGGACACCCTCGACTACGCCCGCGCGTCCGGTGTGGCCTTCACGTGCACCCCGCACTCCACCCGGATGCTCTCGCAGTGGGACTTCGACGAGAATCACCGCATCGCGCAGATGATTCGTTCGGGGCTGGTGGTCACCCTCGCGACCGACGACACCACGCTGTTCCACACCGACATCGCTCGGGAGTACACCGTGGCGCTGCCCGCGATGGGCGTCGACGTCGACGGGGCCGTCCGCATCGCTCGCGCGGGATTCGAAGCGGCCTGGTGCGACGACACCCGACGGCAACGCCTGCTCGCCGACTTCGACGCCGCCGTGCTCGCGCTCACCGGAACGCGCGGCTGACGCCATCCCGGAGTCCGCACACGCGAATGCCGCGGTTCGTGATGAACCGCGGCATTCGCGTGTGCGCTGTGGCGCGTTACTTGGCGGCGACCACCTGGAGAGCGATCACGGCGGTCAGGTCGTCACGCAGACGAACCGTGGCCTCGTGCTCGCCGACCGACTTGATCGGCGACGTGATGTGAATCTTGCGCTTGTCGAGCTCGCCGAGACCGGCGTCCTTCACGGCGTTGGCCACGTCGGTGGTCTTCACCGAACCGAACAGGCGGCCCTCAGCGCCGGCCTTGACCGACAGCTTGACGGTGGCGGCCTCGAGGGCCGTCTTCAGCGCCACGGCCTCTTCGTGGTCGTGGATCGCGCGGGCGTCACGAGCAGCGCGGATCGACGCGACCTGCTTCTCGCCACCGCGGCTCCATGCCACTGCGAAACCCTGGGGAATGAGGTAGTTGCGGGCGTACCCGTTCTTGACCTCGACAACGTCACCGGCGCTACCCAGCCCGGAGACCTCGCTCGTGAGAATCAGCTTTGCCATCGGATGCTCCTTAGCGGCCAGCGCCGGCGTAAGGCAGGAGCGCCATTTCGCGCGCGTTCTTGATCGCCTTGGCGATCAGACGCTGCTCCTGCACCGAGACACCGGTGATACGACGGGCACGGATCTTGCCGCGCTCGGAGATGAACTTGCGAAGCGTGGCGACGTCCTTGTAATCGATGACGCCCACGCGGATCGACTTCGCGGGAGCGGCGTTCTTCGCGCCCTTCCGCGTCTTGCGGCGGTCGCCGCTCGACTTTCCAGCCATGGTTTTCCTTTACGTGTGAATCTGAGTCAGGTTGCGGTACTCGATCAGAACGGCGTGTCGTCGCCGTACGAGGTACCGGGAGCGCTCCATGCGTCGGCGCCGCCCTGGTTCGACCCGGGGGTCGACCACGGCTCATCCGACACCTGCGGACGGGACTGTCCGCCGCCGCCTCCGCCGCCGCCACCCTGCGTGCGGGTGACCTGGGCGGTCGCGTAGCGCAGCGACGGGCCGATCTCATCGACCTCGAGCTCGATCGCGGTGCGGTTGTTGCCCTCGCGGTCCTGGTAGGACCGCTGGCGCAGACGACCCTGGGCGATGACGCGCATGCCCTTGGTCATCGAACCGGCCACGTGCTCGGCGAAGTCGCGCCAGCAGGACGCGCGGAGGAACAGCGCTTCGCCGTCCTTCCACTCGTTCGCCTGGCGGTCGAAGGTGCGCGGCGTCGACGCGATCGTGAAGTTCGCGACGGGAAGTCCGTTCTGCGTGTAGCGCAGCTCCGGGTCGGCGGTCAGGTTGCCGACGACGGTGATGACGGTCTCACCGGCCATAAGCCTTACGCGTCCTTCTTGGCCTTCGCGGGAGCAGCGGCCTTGCGGGCCGCCTTCTCCTCGGAGCGCTTCTGCTCGGCGGCGACCAGAGCGATCGCCTCCTCAGCGCGCAGGACCTTGGTGCGCATGATGCGCTCGTCGAGCTTCAGCTGACGATCGAGCTCCTGAGTGGCCTCGCTCGACGCGGTGAAGTTGACCACGGCGTAGATGCCCTCGGTCTTCTTCTGGATCTCGTAGGCCAGACGGCGGCGGCCCCAGATGTCGACGTTGTCGATCGAGCCACCATCGTTCGTGATGACCTTCAGGAACTTGTCGAGGTTCGGGGCGACCTGGCGCTCGTCGACCTCGGGGTCCAGAATCACCATGAGTTCGTACTGGTGCGTCACTTACCCACCTCCTTCGGACTAGAACGGCTGACGGGCATTTCCCATCAGCAGGAGGGTGTGTTGCACGTCGTCACGGCGCGCGGCATGGTGCAACACGCGGACAACCCTCCTATGGTAGCCGATCGGGCTCCCCCGGCCGAATCCTTGCCGCGGTGCAGGTCTCACCGTGAGTAGCGTGGGCGCATGTCGTTCGACGCTCGCCCATCGTGTTCGCGGTGACGACGCTGGTCTTCCTCGGCACCTTCGGCAGCTCGATGTGCCGCTGCCCCACATCGTGCTCGATGCCACCAGCAACAACGGCCTGTTCGGCTCGAACCTGCCCTCCACCTTCGCCAGATCGCAGCGGCTGAGCCTGGAAGGGGACTTCGACCGGTACTTCTCGCTGTATTGTCCCGAGGCCTACGAGACCGACGCCCTCTACCTCTTCACGCCCGACATCATGGCGCGGTTCATCGACAATGCCGCCGCCCTCGATGTCGAGATCGTCGACGACTGGCTCTTCCTCTACACCAAGCGCGACGCGGTGACCCTCGACCCGGCCAGCTGGGCGTGGATGTTCGGTGCCGTGGCGGCGACGCTCGACAAACTCGCGCAGTGGGAGCGCTGGCGTGACGATCGCCTTCGCGCCGAGAGCCGTGCGGCCACGGCCGATGCGCCGGCGACCGTCGCCGCGGGCTTCGACGATCCCGCCGGCGGCGCGACCGCGACCGTGCCGTTCGACGCGCCGACGGGGATGCTGCGCCCTCCGCCCGGCGTCGCCGCACCCGGCCGCCGCCTCAGCCGGGGTGTGCGCTGGTGGACGATCGCGCTGGTCGGCGTCGTGCTCGGGTGGTGGGTGCTGACCGGGGTCCTACCCCTGCTGTTCGGTCGGTAGCGCCGCGCCGGGACGCGACGCGTCACGCGCATTGCGCTCCTCCGCGGAGACGCCGATCGGCTCGGGCGGCTCGTCCATCCGCACCCGCTGAAGCGGGAGAGCCCCGGGATTCTCGTGCCGCACCCACGCAGCGAGCTTCTCGCGCACGAGGCAGCGCAGCGACCACATCTTGTCGGAGTCGGCGGCGCTGACCATCACGCGCACCTGCAGGAGCCCGCCGACCGCGTCGGTGACGACCACGCCGCTGCCGACTCCGTCCCACAGGTCGGTCTCGGCGAGCACGCGATCGAGCTCCGCGCGCATCCCGTCGACGTCGACCCGCCAGTCGAGGTCGAAGTAGACCGTGCCGAGCAGGGCCTTGCCGAGCTTGGTCCAGTTCTCGAACGGGGTCGTGGTGAAGTAGGTGCACGGCAGCACGAGGGTGCGCTGATCCCACACCTCGAGCACGACGTAGCTGAGGGTGATCTCGCGGATCTTGCCCCACTCGCCCTGCACGACGACGACGTCGCCCACGCGGATGGCCTCGCTGAAGGCGAGCTGCACCCCGGCGAACAGGTTGCCGAGGATCGACTGCGCGGCAAGACCGGCGACGATCGAGGCGACGCCGGCCGACGCGAGAACGCTCGCTCCCACCGCACGCACTTCGTCGAAGGTCATGAGAATGGCGCCCAGCGCGAAGATCACGATCACCGCGACGACGAGCCGGCGGATGATCTGCAGCTGCGTGCGCGCCTTCCGCGCCGAGAAGCTGTCGCTCTCGGTGAGCTTGTAGCGCTTGGTGCCGCTGTCGACGAAGAAGAGGAAGACCTGCGCCAGCAGCCAGGCGGCGGAGGCGATCAACGCGATGGCGAGCGTGTGCTGCACCCCGCGCCGCAGGTCGTCCCCGGGGAGGGCGATACACGCGACGATGGCGGCGATGATCAGAAGCGTCGTGCGGAACGGCCACGCCAGACGAGCATGAAGATCAAGAGCCCACGGCATTCTCCTGCCGACGAGGGACAGGATGATCGCCACCACGATGGCGACACCGATAGCTATGCCGACCGCGATCGCCAGGGCCATACCGAACCCGGTCCAGGTGCGCCAGCCCTCTTCGAGGACCTCGGTCACGTTCTCGCCGAGGTTGCCGTCATCGGTGGTGAGGAACACACCACTCCCTTCCGTTGCCTGTCTGCCACGGTAGGCAGGCGGCCAGGGCGCTGACCAAATCGTCGCGCATACTCAGACCGATCACTCAGGCGTCGCCGATGCGGCGGACAAGGAACGCGCTGATCGGCTGGGTGAGGAAGAGCAGGAACAGGGCGGAGTAGCCGATCACCGGCACCACGAGCGCGACGGCGAGCGCCACGAGGAAGAGCGCCGTAATCACCCAACCCGTCACGAGACCGCGGCGCAGGTCGTCCTTCGACTCCGAGTGCAGCATCGGATGCCGCGCCAGATACACCCGGGTCAGGTTCAGCACGATGGAGGTCACCGCGAGAGACCCGATGTAGATGGTCTCCTGGAGCGGATCGTCGTCGAAGGCCGTCGTTATCGCCGTCGCCACCGGCAGCCAGACGATCGTGAACATCCACGCCACCGACAGCCAGAGCAGCGACGAGTCGACGCTGTCCACGCGCTTGAACAGCCGGTGATGCGTGATCCAGAAGTTCGCGATCAGCACGAAGCTCAGCGCGAAGGTGACCAGAGCCGACCACTCCTCACGCAGCCACGTCTCCACGGAGCCGGATCCCGCGCCGGCATCGCTGACGCTCTCCATGAGCGGCAGGATGAGGAGGGTCATGGCGATGGCCACGACCGCATCGGTGAACGCCTTCAGCCGCTCCGCCGTCGGAAGTCCGACCGGTTCCCGTGTGCCCGCCATGCCCACACGGTAGCGCCCCGTCAGCCGATCGTCACAGCGAAGGCTCGGACGGATGGGGGACATCCGCAACGGCGCGCTGCCCGTGACGCAACCGGCTCCTCATCTCGACAAAGACCTCTGCGTAAGCCTGATCGTGGGCGACGTTGCGAAGCTCCTGTGGGTCTTCGGCGAGGTCGAACAGCTCCCACTCCCCGGGGTAGGTGAACGGTCCGGTTCCCGCGAGGCCGAGCCCGTCGTTGTAGTAGTAGACGATCTTGTAGCGCTCCGTTCGGTATCCGTAGTGCGCGGGGGCGCGGTGGAACACGTCGTCGTGTTCCCAGTACCGGTAGTAGAACCCGTCGGGCCGGTCGGAGGTCGACGCCATCCGC
Organism: Microbacterium luteum; assembly: GCF_015277875.1. Classification (NCBI taxonomy): domain Bacteria; kingdom Bacillati; phylum Actinomycetota; class Actinomycetes; order Micrococcales; family Microbacteriaceae; genus Microbacterium; species Microbacterium luteum. The sequence goes on from NZ_CP063814.1 coordinate 3,492,731, forward strand.
TCGAGGAAGCTGCGTCCCTGCATCCGCTCGGGCGCCGCCACGCCGGCGGCGTCCAGAAGGGTCTGCGCGACATCGACGTTCGTGACGATGCCGTCGTACGATCCCGCCGCCAGGCGCGCGGGATAGCTCAGGATCATCGGCATGCGAATCGACTCCTCGTACATGAGGCGCTTGTCGAACCAACCGTGATCACCGAGAAAGAATCCCTGGTCGGATGCGTACATCATCACGGTGTCGTCGAACGCGCCGCGCGCGCGCAGCCAGTCGGTCACGCGACCGACGTTCTCATCCACCGCCGCGACGCAGCGGAGGTAATCCTCCATGTAGCGCTGGTACTTCCAGAGCGCCTCCTCCTCGTAGGTCATCCCGACCGGCGGATCGACCTTCAGGTCTTCGGCGTTGAGATGCTCGGCTATCCGCATTGCTGCGCGGCGGGCCGACGACGTGCGGGTGCTGTAGTCGTCGTCCCACGTCGCCGGGACCGGGATGGGGTCGCTGTAGAGCTCAGCGTGGCGCGGCGCAGGCTGCCATGGCCGATGAGGTGCCTTGTGCCAGATGAGCACGCACCACGGTGCGTCGCCCTCGAGCGACTCCAGCCACCCCAGCGCGAGATCGGTGATGACGTCGGTCGCATACCCGGGCTCGATCCGCAGTCCGTCCTCGCTGAGGAACCGCGGGTCGTGGTACTCGCCCTGCTCGATGAGCACATCCCAGTAGTCGAAGCCCTGCGGATCGTGACCCTCCCCGTCGCCCATGTGCCACTTGCCGACCATGGCGGTGCGGTAGCCCGCGGCCTTGAGCGTCGACACGAAGGTCGGCTGGCCCGCGTCGATCGGCGTCACCAGCGTCGTCACCCCGTTGACGTGGCTGTAGGTGCCCGTGAGGATGGACGCTCGACTCGGCGAGCACAGCGAGTTCGTCGCGAAGCAGTTGTCGAACCGGACGCCGTGGTCGGCCAACTCGTCGATGCGCGGGGTGCGGTTGACCACCGATCCGTACGCGCCGATCGCGTGTGCTGCGTGGTCGTCAGTGAGGATCACGCAGATGTTGGGGCGCGTCACGAGACGGGGGCCCCCGCCGACGGCGCCTGGTACGTCGTCTCATCCAGACCGGACTGAGTGGGATCGTAGTCGACTTCTCCGACGTCGTACATGGTCGTCATCCAGTGGTAGAAGTTGTCGCCCCGCTCGCGCAGCGCGACATAGAGCCGCCGCATCATGCGCCCGCGCACCTCCGCCATCTCCGGATGCGCGTACACGTTGATCAACTCGTCGGGGTCGACCTGCAGGTCGTAGAGCTCATTGACCGAGTCGGGGTTCACGACGAGCTTGTAGCGGCGCTCGCGCAGCATGCGCTGCGGATAGGGGAAGTGGTGTCCGTGGAACTCGCACACGATCTCCTCGGGCCACTCCGGGCTCTCGCCGTGCACCAGCGGGAGCAGACTGCGCGAGTCCACCGCGGGCGACGGATCGATGCCGGCGATGTCGAGGATCGTCGCCGTCGCATCGACGAGCGAGACGAACTCCCCGCGCACCTGACCCGCGGGCGCCCCCGGCACGCGCACGATTCCCGGCGTGCGGTAGATGTCCTCGTACATCGCCGGACCCTTGTCGTGCAGGCGGTGCGCACCCGTGAACTCGCCGTGGTCGCACGTGAAGAACACGGCTGTGTCGTCGACGAGCCCGAGCCGGCGCAGCGCATCCATCACCCGCCCGATCTGCTGATCGATGAGGGCGACGTATCCCCAGTAGACCGCGATCAGCTTGCGGGTGACCTCGATGGGCATGGTGTCGAAGGTCCAGTGGGCGCTGTAGTTGCGCTGCACCGGGGGCTTTCCCTCGAACGTCTCGATCACGGACTTGGGCAGCTCGACGTCGGCGGGATCGAACATGTCGAAGAACTCGTCGGGCACGATGTAGGGCAGGTGCGGGCCGAAGAAGCTCAGCTCGAGGAAGAACGGCGTGCCGTCGCGATCGACGTCGGCCGCATAGCGTTCGAGCAGCTCGATCGTGCGCGTCGCGAGGTAGTACTCGAACGTCGCCTCCACCGGCTGGTGGAGCCGGGCAGCCAGCAGGTTGCCCGGCCCACCGTTGGGCAGCGTGCCGCGGATGCGGTCGCTGATCGCGTAGGGCGGAAGGTTCCGCTCACGCAGGAAGCCGAGATAGTCCTCGTTGTCGACCGGATTGTGCCACCCGGGAAGATCCGGACCGTCGAACCCGAAGTCCGCGGCGTTCTTCTCCGTGCCGGCGTGCCACTTGCCGACGAGACCGGTGTTGTACCCCTTCTCGCGCAGCGCCTCCACGAACGTGAACGTTCCCGGGGTGATGTCCTCGAGATATCCCACGTTGCGCTCGTGGTTGGCGAGCACGCGGTGACGGAACGGCGCCTGCCCGGTGAGCAGGCTCGCCCGCGCGGGGGTGCAGATGGCGGTGGGTGTGTACCAGCTGTCGAATCGCGTGCCGGTCGCGGCGAGCTCATCGAGCACCGGCGTCGCCGCGAGGGCGTTGCCGTACGAGCCGAGGGTGTCGGCCCGATGCTGGTCGGTCATCAGGAAGAGGATGTTTCTCGGCGCCATGTTCGTCTTACTCGCCCGCCTCGACGAACATCTCACCCGTGTAGAACTCCGCCGGCTCGACCGGTTCGCTGAGCTTGCCCGACTCCACGAAGTAGTCGACCATGCCGTTCAGCCACGAGTCGACCGTGCCGTCGAGGGTGAGCGAGTCGAGCTCCTCGAGCGAGAGCACCTTGTTGTTGGATGCGTCCGCCGCGACGTCCTCTTCGGCGAGCGCGTTGTAGGCCGCGGTCAGCGCGATGGCCTCTTCGGGGTTCTCGTAGCGGAAGACCATCGCATCCCGCAGCGCCTGCAGCACCCGCTCCACCTTCTCGGGCTCGTTCTCCAGCACGTCGTTCCCCGCGACGAACGCCGTCGGGAAGGCCACGGTGTCTTCGAAGTCGGAGTTCTCGGCGAGCTCGACAAGATCGGGCACCTGCTCCTTCACGGTCGCGAGCGCGGGGTACCACAGGCCCGCCGCATCCACCTGACCCGACGACAGCGCCGCGACGATCGCCGACGGCTCCATCGGCACGAGCTCCACGTCGTCCTTGGTCATGCCCGCCTCGGCGAGCGCGAGCGTGAGGATCATGTCGCCCGAGGTGCCCTCCGGCACCGCGACGGTCTTGCCGGCGAGCTCCTCGATGCTGTCGATGCCGGGCTGGGCGACCACGCGGTCGGACTGGCCCAGGGTGTTCATCGCGATGATCTTCGCCTCGCCGCTGGCCGGCAGCCAGAACGCGCCCGGGCCGATGTAGCCGAAGTCCAAGTCGCCGGTGCCGAGTGCCTGGATCTGCAGGGGACCGTTGGTGAACGACGGTGTCTCGACCTCGAGTCCGTGATCCTCCCAGTAGCCCTGATCGTCGGCGATGGCCAGCAGGCTGGTGCCGTTGAAGTCGGGGATGTAGCCGAAGTTGACGCTGATGACCTCTTCTTCGGCCCCCGCCTGCTCAGAGCCGGCGGTCGTGGAACCCGAGGCGCATCCGCCCAGTGCCAGAGCAGCGGTCACGCCGAGGGCCACGGTGCCCGCGAGTGTCGTGTGCTTTCTCATTGCTGTGATCTCCTTGATCGTCAGGCCGACCGGGTCGCGGTCGACGAGGTCCCGGACTCACCGGGGGTCTGGTGGTAGACGGCGTGCCACACGCGGTTGCGCAGCTCGGCGAACTCCGGGCTCAGGCGCGCCTCTTCGGTTCGCGGATAGGGAAGGTCGACGTCGACGACGTCGAACAGGCGTCCGGGTCGCGCCGCCATGACGATGACGCGGTTGGCGAGGAAGACGGCCTCGTCGACGTCGTGCGTGATGAACATGACCGTGCGCTTCTCCTTGCTCCACGTGTCGAGGAGCTGCTCCTGAAGGCGCACCCGGGTGAGCGCGTCGAGCGCGCCGAACGGCTCATCCATCAGCAGGATCGACGGGTTCACCGCATAGGCGCGGGCGATGGCGCAGCGCTGCTTCATGCCCCCGGAGAGCATCTTCGGCAGCGCGTCCGCGAACTGCTGCAGGCCGACCATCTCGATGAAGTGCTCGGCCCGCTCGCGGCGCTCCCGCTTCGGAACGCCCGCGACCTTCAGGCCGAACTCGACGTTCTTGCGCACGCTCAGCCACGGGAAGAGCGCGTACTGCTGGAAGATCACCCCGCGTTCAGGCCCGGGTCCTGACACCGAGCGCCCATCGACCAGGGCCTCACCGCCGCTCGGCTCCTCGAGCCCGGCGAGGATGTTCATGAGAGTCGACTTGCCGCATCCGGACGGTCCGACGACCGTGACGAACTCGTTGTCGGCGATGTCGAGACTGACCCGGTCGAGGGCGACGAAGTCCTCGCCCTTGAGCGGGAAGGTCTTGCTGACCTCCCTCACGGAGATCTTGGCGGTCGTGGTTGCCGTGCTCATCGTCGCTCCTGCCATCCGGTCAGCTTCGTCTCGGCGAACAGGAGCAGACGGTCCATCACCAAGCCGAGGATTCCGATCACGACGATGCCGACGAAGATCGTCGCCAGGTCGTAGTAGATCTGCGCCTCCTGCATGCGGCGGCCGAGACCGGCCTGCGCCGCGAGCAGTTCGGCCGCGACCAGCGTCGCCCAGGCGGATCCGAGCCCGACGCGCATCCCGACGAGGATGAACGGGGTCGAGGCGGGCACGACGACGCGGGCGAAGATCGTGCCGTCCTTGGCGCCCAGCACGCGGGCGGCGTTGATGAGCGTGCGGTCGACGCTCACGACGCCCTGGTACGTGGAGATCACGCACGCGAGGTACGCGGCGAGGAAGATCACCACGATCTTGGGGATCTCGCCGATTCCGAGCAGCACCAGCACGAGGGGCAGCAGCGCGAGCGGCGGGATCGTGCGGAAGAACTGGATCCACGGCTCGAACAGTCCGCGAGCGACCGTGTACCAGCCCATGAGGAAACCGACGGGGATCGCGACCGCCGATCCGAGCAGGAACCCGCTGAGCACGCGGCCGAGGCTCGCGAGGATGTCCTCCTGGAGGATGCCCGCACTCCACAGCTGCGCGGCGCGCTCGACGACCTCGGGCGGGGTGGGCAGCTGGAATCCCGAGAGGGCCAGAACCCACCAGATGCCGATCCCGCCGACGATCGAGATCGCGTTGAGGATGATCAGCTTCGTTCGCTTGCCGAGGCGCCGACGCTGCGGGCGGCCCGCTCCGGTGGGCACCGCGAGCGCGGTGGTGGCGTTGCCGCCGGAGGCGACGGCGCGGTCGGCGGCCTGCTCCTGCGCATCGGTCATCTTCATCGCCTCCATCGGGAGCCTCGGTCTGGTCGGGGAGAGGGGGTCACGGTGCGCTCCTTTGCTGTGACACAGGGGATGAGTGGCCCGACGGCTCGGGATAGCCGGCGAGAAGCGGGGACTGGTGGAAGATCGCGGCGATCGCACCGAGCGCTCCATCGGTGTCGCGAAGCTGCCCGGGTCGCACGATGTGAGGCTGGTCGGTGGGGATCGAGTACACCTCGTAGCGCAGGGTGGCCGCCGCCTGCTCGATGATCACGGGGGCGGCGTGGACGATCTCGCCACCGATGACCACCTCCCGCGGATTGAGGGTCATCGCGACACCGCCGAGCACGTGCCCGATGGTCGTGCCCACCTGGCGCACCACGCGGTCGACGACGGGGTCGCCCTTGGCGACGGCGCGGCCCAGCGCCTCGATGCTGTCGACGTCGGCTCCCGCGTCGCGGCACGCACGCAGGATGGCGGACGCGGACGCGACCGTCTCGAGGCATCCCCGCTTGCCGCACCGGCACGGGATGCCCTGCGGGTCGGCGGTGATGTGGCCGATCTCGCCGGCGAAGCCGCGTGATCCGGTGACCAGCCTTCCCGCGACGACCAGCCCGCCGCCGACGCCGTCGGACAGGCGCAGGTACACGAGATTGTCCACGGCGTCGGGGCCGGCGATCGCCTCGGCGAGGGCGGCTAGGCGCGTGTTGTTGTCGACGACGACGGGCGCCCCGAACCTCGTCGAGAAGGCGACGTCGACCCCGACGGGTGCCGGCAGCTTCTTCCAGCTGACAGCCGGGACCTCGCCGTTGGTATTCGTGTACGGCCCGGGCACACCGATGCCGATGCCCTGCAGCGCGCCGAAGTGCACCCCGGTCTCGTCGCTCATGCGCTGGATGAGGGCGAAGGCGCGCTCGATCCGCTCCTCCCAGGGCGTGTCCTCGGGGTACCGGTCGACGGCCTGCGCGATCACGTCGTGCGACGCATCGGCGGCTGCCACGTGCACCCGGCGGTGGCCGAAGTCGACGCCGAGGAATTGACCGGAGGCGGGGTCAAGGGCGAGGCGCTCCGCCGGTCGCCCGCTGCCGGACCGCGTCGCCGCGTCGGTGTCGGCGACGACGATCGCGCCGCGACGCAGGAGTTCGGAACCGATCTCCGACAACGTCGTGCGCGACAGGCCCGTGCGCCGCGCAAGCTCGTTGCGGCTGAGCGCACCGTGGGTGCGGAGCGCGCTGAGAACGCGCTCCTCGTGGGTGCGTCGCACCAGGGCGTGGACACCGGTCGCCGTCGACATGAGAGCAACCGTGTCAGCGCCGAATTTTTCCGTCAACACTCCGACAGAAAAACTTGGTCATTCGGTCGACAGCCGACCGAACAGAGGGTCACACGGCGGCGGCCGGCCCCAATCCGAAGTGGGTGAGCTCGGCGTCGTCGAGCATCCGCGACCGGATGATGAACCGCTTGCCCGTCGGGCCCTCCACGCTGAAGCCGGCGCCACGGCCGGGCACCACGTCGATCGTGATGTGCGTGTACTTCCAGTACTCGAACTGCGCCTCCGAGATGTAGACCTCGATGGGGTCGTCCAGGCCGACCTCGAGCGAGCCGAGATGCACGTCCGACGGGCCGGTCAGGAACATCCCGACGGGGTAGCACATGGGTGCGCTGCCGTCGCAGCATCCACCCGACTGGTGGAACATCAGCGGGCCGTGGGTGGTCGTGAGCTCGCGCAGCAACCCGGCGGCCTCATCCGTCACCGCGACCCGGCTGTACGTCGTGTCATCCATCGGTGCGTCCTCTCGTGCGTTTCGTCTCGCCTCCGGCTCGCTCAACGACCGGGGGGAGCCGGGCTCGGTCAACGACCGGAAGGTGCCGCCGGGCTCGGTCCACGGCCGTCGGTGGCCGGGTGTTGGGGATGGGTGCGCCCTAACTCAGGGCCAGGGGGCTGGACGGGGCCGGAAGCGGCCCGCACCGCCCGCTCAGCCTGAGTCAGGGCACACCCGGGGGTGGCGAGGGTGGCTCAGAAGAAGCCCATCGCGCCTTCGGCGTACGACACGAGCAGGTTCTTCGTCTGCTGATAGTGGTCGAGCATCTTCAGGTGGTTCTCGCGGCCGATCCCCGACTGCTTGTAGCCGCCGAAGGCGGCGTGGGCGGGGTACTGGTGATAGGTGTTCGTCCAGACGCGTCCGGCCTCGATGGCGCGGCCGGCCTTGTAGGCGATGTCACCCGAACGGCTCCACACCCCGGCACCGAGCCCGTAGAGGGTGTCGTTGGCGATCGAGATCGCGTCGTCGAAGTCGTCGAAGGACGTGACCGAGACGACCGGTCCGAAGATCTCCTCCTGGAAGATCCGCATGTCGTTGGTGCCCTCGAACACGGTCGGCGCCACGTAGTAGCCCTCGCTGAGGTCGCCGCCGAGGTCCACCCGCTCGCCGCCGGTGAGCAGCTTCGCACCGCCGGCCTTGCCGATGTCGATGTAGCTGAGGATCTTCTCCAGCTGATCGTTCGACGCCTGGGCGCCGATCATCGTGTCTGGGTCGAGCGGATTGCCCTGCTTGATCTTGCCGACCCGCTCCAGGCTGTCACCGAGGAACCGGTCGTAGATCGATCGCTGGATGAGCCCGCGCGACGGGCACGTGCACACCTCGCCCTGGTTCAGCGCGAACATCGTGAAGCCCTCGAGCGCCTTGTCGTAGTAGGCGTCGTCGGTCTCGCGCGCGACGTCCTCGAAGAAGACGTTCGCCGACTTCCCCCCGAGCTCGAGGGTCACCGGGATGAGGTTCTGCGAGGCGTACTGCATGATGAGGCGCCCGGTGGTGGTCTCGCCCGTGAACGCGACCTTGCGGATGCGCTTGTGCTGCGCGAGGGGGGCACCGGCTTCGATGCCGAACCCGTTGACGATGTTCACGACGCCCGCCGGCAGCAGGTCGCCGATGATCTCGAACAGGAAGAGGATGCTCGCCGGGGTCTGCTCGGCGGGCTTCAGCACGACGCAGTTGCCGGCGGCGAGCGCCGGGGCGAGCTTCCACGTCGCCATGAGGATCGGGAAGTTCCACGGGATGATCTGCCCGACCACGCCGAGCGGCTCATGGAAGTGATACGCCACGGTGTCATCGTCGAGCTGGCTGAGCGATCCCTCCTGAGCGCGCAGCACACCGGCGAAGTAGCGGAAGTGGTCGACAGCGAGCGGGATGTCGGCGGCGAGCGTCTCGCGCACCGGCTTGCCGTTCTCCCACGTCTCGGCGACGGCGATCTTCTCGAGGTTCTCTTCGATGCGGTCGGCGATCTTGTTGAGGATGACGGCCCGGTCGGCGGGCGTGGTGCGCTTCCAGGATTCGAACGCCTTCCACGCCACCTCGACGGCCCGGTCGACGTCTTCGACGGTGCCCCGTCCGACCTCGCAGAACGGCTTGCCCGTGACCGGCGAGATGTTCTCGAAGTACTGCCCCTTGACCGGCTCGACGAACTCCCCGCCGATGTAGTGGCCGTAGCGTGCGCGATAGTCGGCGAGCGCTCCCCGCTGGCCCGGAGCCGCGTAGACGCTCGAGACGCCTTCTTCAACGATGGTCATAGTCCTGTCTCCTTCGACTGGCTGCGCGACGAACACTGTCGCGCGATGCCGTCGACGCTAGGCGGCGCTACGTTGCATCCGGTTGCACCCTCAGGGAGCGAGGCGATCCAGACGCGCGACGAGGCCGGCGCGTTTGGGAGAGCGGGCCGGCAGGAGCTCCAGGCACAGCCGCAGCACCTCCGCGTCATCGGCGGCCTCGTCGGTGTCGGCGTAGGCGAGCAGCACATCCACGCTCGCGTCTTCGATGAGCGCCTCACGCAGCGCCGCACTCACCGACGCCCGCACCTGCTCGACTCCGGGTGCCACGGAGTCCGGCAGCACCGCGCCGGCGTAGGCGGCGAGCGCGACGCGGTGGGCCCCGCGGTCGAGAAGGGAGACGACGTGCTGCGCGTCGGTGTCGAGGTCGACGGTGAGTCGATAGGGGCGGGATGCCGGCACCAGCGCCGGGGCGACGGACTCGAGCACTCTGCGCAGCCGCACCATCTCGGGGCGCAGCGACTCGGTCGCGCCGTCGCCGTAGACGAGCTCGCCGAGCCTCTCGGCGGACAGCCCCGCACGGTGGGTGGCGAGCATCAGGAGGATCTCGGCGTGACGGGCGCTCAGCTGGACGGATGCGGTCGGGTCGCTCGCGCCGCCGGTCTCGAGCACCGCGCGGTCCCGGCCGAGCACCCGGAGCGTCGCGCGCACGGGGGCGCGGCGGCTCGCCCGGCGCTTCGGGGCCTCGGCGCGCCGGCGCAGGCGCGCCACGAGCAGCTCGCTCTCGATGGCGCGGGCGGCGGCGTCCACGAGGAGCTGCGCCTGCGGCGTCACGGCCTCGGCGCCACCGGTCACGTCGATCACGCCGAGCAGACGGCGCGTCTCGGGGTCGTGCAACGGCGCGGCCGTGCACGACCACGGCTGCACGAGCCGGTTGTAATGCTCGGCACCATGGATCTGCACCGACCGGTCCAGCCGCAGGGCGGTGCCGGGAGCGGCGGTGCCCACCGCATCCTCAGCCCAGTTCGCGCCCTCGACGAAGCCCATGTCGCCGGTGCGGCGACGGATGTCGAGGTCGCCCTCCACCCACAGCAGTCGGCCCGATGCGTCTCCCACGGCGACGACGACACCGGACTCGCTCGCCTCGCCGGGCAGCAGGAGTCCGCGGATCATGTCCATCACGGTCGCGAGCGGATGCGCGCGGCGATACTCCTCGAGCTCTTCGCGGGACAGCGCCATCGGCGGGAGTCCCTCGGCGCCGACGAGACTCGCCAGCGAACGCTCCCACGAGTCCCGCACGAGCGGTCGCACATCGGCGAGGCGTGTGTCACCCCGGTTGCCGGCGACGAGTTCTTCATGGGCGCGCTCGATGAGCAGACGGGATGTCTCCGGCGAGACCCCGCGCTGACGCGACCACGCAGAAGTCATCCTGCTCCGATCGGCGATGAGGGAGCGTAGGGCCAGTGTAGGTCGCATGACGGCGCCGGTCATCCCCCTGGTGCGCCGATTCCGGCGGTGTCAGGCTGAAACCGTCCCTCGACCCCGAGCATGAGGAGGACCCATGAAAGCTGTGCAATATCGCGAGATCGGAAAAGGACCGGAAGTCGTCGACATCGACACGCCCGAGCCCGGCCCCGGGCAGATCCGACTGCGCGTGACCGCCGCCGGTCTGTGCCACTCGGACTGGTTCGTGATGGACCTTCCCGAGGACCAGTACACCTACGGCCTGCCCCTCACCCTCGGTCACGAGGGCGTGGGCGTCGTCGACATGCTCGGCGACGGTGTCGAGGGGATCGAGGTCGGGGGGTCGTACGCGATCTACGGACCGTGGGGGTGCGGCCAGTGCCACGCGTGCTCCCAGGGTGCGGAGAACTACTGCCCGCACGCGGCCGAGATGGGCATCGCTCCTCCCGGCCTCGGCGCTCCCGGCGCCATGGCCGAATACGTCATCGTCGACGACAAGCGGCACCTGACCCCGCTCGGCGACCTCGACCCGGTCGAGACGGTCTCGCTGACGGATGCAGGGCTCACGCCCTATCACGCGATCAAGGCCGCCGAGCACAAGCTCCGCCCCGGCTCGACGGCGGTGGTGATCGGCGTGGGCGGCCTCGGCCACGTCGGTGTGCAGATCATCCGCGCCATCAGCGGCGCCAACGTGATCGCGCTCGACGTCAGCGACGAGAAACTCGAACTCGCCAAGGAGGTCGGTGCGCACCACACGGTGATCTCGGACGAGAACGCCGCGGAGCGCGTGCGGGAGCTCACCGGCGGGCTGGGCGCGTCGGCCGTGTTCGACTTCGTGGGCGCGCAGCCGACGCTCGACCTCGCCCGCGACGTCGTCGCGACCGACGGCTACATCCACATCGTCGGCATCGGCGGGGGCACCCTTGCGACGGGCTTCTTCTCGACGCCGATGGGCGCCGCCGTCCGCGCTCCGTATTGGGGCACGCGATCGGAGCTGAAGGAGGTGCTCGAACTCGCGCGCACCGGCGCGGTCGGCGTGCACGTCGAGCGCTTCGGCATCGACGACGCCGTCGAGGCGTACGCGAAGCTGCACGAGGGCACCGTCCGCGGTCGCGCCGTCGTCGTGCCGAACGGCTCCTGACGCCCGCCTTTCGTCTCGGTCGCTCCGCTCCCTCGCGGGGCGACCGGGAGGAGGCGTCCCACCCCGGTCGCACCCCCGGTCGCCCGCCGGTCGTCGAGCGAGCGCAGCGAGACGAAACGCAGCCGTCAGGCGCGCGCGTCCCACCAGGCGCGCAGGCGCCGTTCGGCCTCGTCCGCGCCGAGAACGCCCTCGTCGAGGCGCAGGTCGAGCAGGAACCGGTAGGCGGCGCCCACGTCGCGTCCCGGCGGAATGCCGAGGATGCGCTGAATGTCGTTGCCGTCGAGGTCCGGCCGGATCGCGTCGAGCTGCTCCTGCTCCCGCAGGGCCGCGATCCGCGACTCGATGTCGTCGTAGGCGCTGCGCAGCCGGTTCGCCTTCCGCTTGTTCCGCGTCGTGACATCCGCCCGCGTCAGGATGTGCAGCCGCTCCAGCTGATCGCCCGCATCACGCACGTAGCGGCGCACGGCGGAGTCGGTCCATGCCCCCTCGGCATAGCCGAAGAACCGCAGATGCAGCTCGATGAGCAGGCACACCGCATCCGTCGTCGCCGCGTCGAAGCGCAGCGCGCGCAGGCGCTTGCGGGCAAGCCTCGCACCCTTGACGTCGTGATGATGGAAGGTCACCCCGCCGCCGGGTTCGAGCCGGCGCGTGGCCGGCTTGCCGATGTCGTGCAGCAGGGCCGCGAGGCGCAGCGCGACGTCGGGGACCGCATCCGGGCGCCGCGTCTTCTCGAGCGCGATCGCCTGGTTCACCACCGTGAGCGAGTGCTCGTAGACGTCTTTGTGGTGATGGTGCTCATCCACCTCGAGCCGCAGCGCGGGCACCTCGGGGAGGAATTCGCCCATGAGCCCGGTGTCGACGAGAAGGCGGATGCCGCGCACCGGGTCGTCGGTTGCGAGCAGCCGCACGACCTCGCCCTGAACGCGCTCGGGGCTGACGATGCTCAGCGTCTCGCGCAGGGCGGTGATCGCCTCCGTGGTGGCGGGGTCGACCTCGAACTCGAGTTGCGAGGCGAAGCGCGCGGCGCGCAGCATGCGCAGCGGATCGTCGCCGAAGCTCACCCGCGGGTCGATCGGGGTGCGCAGACGCCCGGCGACGAGATCCTCGACGCCACCGGTCGGGTCGATCAGGGTGCGCTCGGGAACGCGCATGGCCATGGCGTTCACGGTGAAGTCGCGACGCACGAGGTCGCCCTCGAGGCTGTCGCCGAAAGCGACGACGGGCTTGCGGGTGGTGCCGTCGTAGCTGTCGGCACGGTAGGTGGTCACCTCGACCTGCTCGCCGCCGACGCGCGCACCGATTGTGCCGAACTCACGCCCGACGTCCCACTGCGCCGTGCTGATCGGCGTGACGATCTTCAGGATCTCGTCCGGATGCGCGTCGGTGGTGAAGTCCAGGTCGTGAACCGGGCGATCGAGCAGCGCGTCGCGAACCGGACCCCCGACGATCGCCAGCTCGCGGCCCGCTTTCGCGAAGGCGTCGGCGAGCGTCGCGACGATCGGGGATTCGGCGAGCGCGCCGAGGCGCACGACACCCTCGGCCATGTTCAGCATGGGCTCGAGCCTACCGATCCGACTCGCGGGCCCGATCAGTCGACGACGGTGAGGAGCCCGGCGAGCACCAGCTCGCGCACCCGGGGGAGGAGATCATCGCGCAGGCTGTGCGCATCCACCTCCATGAGATGGGCGATCGCATCGATGAGCACCCCGACCGCGAGGTCGCCGTCGCACGCACCGACGAGGGCGGCAAGGCCCGGATCGACCTCGATCACGCGCGCGTATCCGCCGCCCTGACGCAGTTCGATCACGCTCGGATCCTCGGCCCCGGGCCGATGATGACGGGCCTCGGACACATCGGATGCGCTGCGCAGCACCCGGCTGCCGAGGGCTTCGTCATCGAGCTCGGCGATGCGGTCGTGACCCGCGAGGCAGGCAGCGATGTGCCCGCCCAGGCCACCGCCGCCGGGCGCCGTACCGATGCGCTCGTAACGCGACAGCGTCGGCACCTCGGCACGGCGCAGAAGCACGGATCCGAAGCCGATCGCCGTCACCCCGCGCCGCTCGAAGTCGTCGAGCCACGCGGCGAGGAGCTCCCCGAAGCGATCGCTGGTCGGCACCGTTCCACCGTCGCGGATCCACAGCTCGGCGTATGCGAGGGGGTCGAGCTGTTCGCGCTCGACGACCCACGCATCCAGCGGCACCGGCGACGCCTCGACCCACGCGCGCATCCGCTCGAGCCCGTCGACGCCGTCGCGCGTCTCCCAGTTGCCCAGGAACTGTGCGACGCCGCCGGGCGCGAGCACGTCGCCGACTCCGGCGACGACCGCCTCGACGAGGGCGTCGCCGACGAGACCGCCGTCGCGGTAGTCGTAGGAGGGAACCCCCGCCGCGCGAGGCGTGATGACGAACGGCGGGTTCGACACGATCCGGTCGAACCGCTCGCCGACGACGGGCTCGAAGAGGCTGCCGACCCGTGTCTCGATGCCGTCGCAGCCGTTCAGCAGCGCGTTCAGGCGGGTGAAGCGCACCGCGCGTTCGGACACGTCGGTGGCCACGACGCCGTCCGCGAAGCGACGGGCACGCAGCGCCTGGATGCCGCATCCGGTGCCGAGGTCGAACACCCGGCGGGCGGGGGTCGGCATCTGGATCGCCGCGAGCGTGAGCGACGCCCCGCCGACGCCGAGCACGTGATCCTCGGGGAGCGGACCGCCGAGCGCCATCTCGTCGAGGTCGCTCGCCACCCACCACTCACCCTCGCCGGCGTCGTCCTGGAAGGAATGAGGCCGGATGAGCGCCGCCGGCGAGACACGGCCGGCGGCGACGGACGCAAGGCCGAGGCGGCGCAGCCCGTCGACGCCGCACGTCGGCAGCGCAGCGGCGACGTCGGGGGCGGGCTGGGCCACGCCGAGCACGAGCAGGCGCCCCAGCACGGCGAGCGGGTCGGTGCGGGCTCCGAGCGCGCGGAGCGCGGGGGCCCTCAGCTCCCGGCCGGTCGCGTCGTCGGCGGTAGCGCCCCACGCTGCGCGCAGGTTCTCCGAGGCGAACCCGGCCCCGCGGAGGTCATCGGCGAGGGCGGCGCAGGTGGCGGCATCCGGTTCAGGCAGCACGCGCCCATTCAACCGCGTTGCGGCCGCGGGCGGCGTCACACGGCTCGGCTCCCAGGTCTCTGCAGGGGCGAACCGTAGAATCGCACCGATCGTGCGGTCATGCGTCGCACGGGAGTTCCCCATGACCGACACCTCTTCCTTCTCGCGCGCCGTTCACCGCCCGTGGCGCGGCACCCTGCGCGCAGCGGCCGCAGCCGCGCTCGCGGGCGCCGTCGCACTCGCACCGGCGACCGCGTGGGCGGCACCCGTCGACCCCGACCCCGACGCGACCGACGCACCGGTGCTCAGCGGCGAGGTCACCTACGCGATGGCACCGGCGGGGAACGGGATCGTCGATGAGGGCGATTCCCTCACGGTGTCGTTCGTCGTGAACAACGGCACGCTCGAAGCCGCCGAGGGCGTCGACGTGTCCCTCGGCCTCTCCGACGACGCCCTCGCCAGCCGCACCTCACTGTCGTCGTGGCTCGCGGGGGACTCGTCGGCGCAGACCGATGAGATCGGCACGACGTCGTTCGGCGCCACCCTCTCCGGCGCGGAGCAGACGGCGCGCCTGACCATCGACGCCGACGACGATGCTCTCGCCGACCGCGAACCGGGTGTGTACCCGCTCGCCGCGACCTTCACACGGGGCGACGACTCGGTCGAGGTGCGAAGCGCGGTGACCGTGCCCGACGACGGCGATGTGACCCCGTTGACCGTCGTGGTCCCGATCACCGCTCCGGCGATCGACACGCCGGTGCTGACGGCCGCGCAGCTCGAGGAGCTCACCGCGGAAGGCGGGTCGCTGTCATCACAGCTGGATGCGGTGGCCGGCACCCCGGTCGTGCTCGCGATCGATCCGGCGATCCTCGCGTCGATCCGGCTCCTCGGAACCTCCGCCCCCGAGTCCGCCGTCGCGTGGCTCACCGAGCTCGACGCTCTCCCGAACGCACGGTTCGCCCTGCAGTACGGCGACGCCGACGTCGCGGCACAGATGGAAGCCGGGTTCGAGACACTCCTCGAACCCGGCGCTCTCACCGCTCTCATGCGCGACGAGGACTTCACCGCACCGGTCGAGCAGCAGACCGTCGAGCCGTCGGAGGCGGCCACCCCGACGCCGACCGAGTCCTCGTCCGACGACACCGACACCGACCCGGAGACCCTCGGGATCCCCTCGCTCGAGGAGCTCCTGTCAGTGGATGCCTCGCACGAGCGCGTGTACTGGCCCGCAACCGGCACCGGCGGTTCCCTCGTGGCGGATGCGCTGGCTGAGGCGAACGGAGACGACGACGCGTCGGCGCTCATCCTGACCGAGTCCGCGCTCGTGACGGGCACCGGTGCGACCGTGCCGGCCCGCGCATCCGCCACCGACACGCAGCTGCTGGTGTACGACACCGACATCTCCCGCGAGCTGAATGCCGCCTCGGTCGAGAGCGACACCACCCTCCGAGCGGCGCCGCTGGCCGCCGCGAGCGCCTACCTGCACTTCGCCGCCGAAGACGCCGGGGAGGATCCGCTCCTGGTCACCGTGGACCGCGCGTCGACGGAGCGCTCTCGTCTCGCCCTGCGCGCCGCGGTTCTCGCCGCCACGCAGGCGCCGTCGACCGCGGCATCCCCGTTCGCCGGACTGGTCGCCCACGACCCGGCGCCGGTGCAGCTCGTCGCCGGTGTGCCCGACGAAGATCGGGCATATGCCGCGGCGGACATGCACGCGGACGAAGACGCTCTCGCTCGCTTCGCCACGGTGCTCGACGACCCGGAGCTGCTGACCGGACCGAACCGTGACGAGATCCTCCAGGTGCTCGGCACCGCCTGGCGCGGCGACGAGTCGTGGCCCGCCGTCGTCTCGGCGCAGCGGCAGGGCACGATCGAGACGATCGATTCCGTCGGGCTGCTCCCGCCGAGCACCGTCCAGCTGCTCGGCTCGTCGTCGACACTGCCCGTCTGGGTGCGCAACGACCTCCCGTACCCGGTGAACCTCACCCTCTACTCCCAGCCCGAGGATCTGCGCCTCGACGTGGAAGACGCCGTCACCGTGGTGGCCAGTCCCGCGTCGAACACCCGCATCGAGGTGCCCGTGCAGGCGCGCATCGGCAACGGTGAGGTCGATGTCACCCTCGATCTGCGCAGTCCCGCGGGGGTGCAGATCGGGTCCACCGAACGCGCCGAGGTCTACGTGCGTGCCGAATGGGAGGGCATCGGCATCACGGTGCTGGCGTTCCTCGTCGGGGGTCTCCTCGTGATCGGCCTCGTGCGGACGATCCGCCACCGCCGGCGCGCCGCGACCGACGGCGACGGCGAGGGCGAGGCGCTCGAGGCTGACGAGGACGACGCCGAAGACGCGGCATCCGCGACACCGCAGGACGATCGATGAGCGGCATCGGCCGCGCGAGCGTGCTCATCGGTGCGGGCACCGTGGTCTCGCGACTGACCGGCCTCCTGCGCACGGTCGTGCTGGTCGCCGCCGTCGGCTCGGTGCCGAGTGCTGCGGCCGACGCCTTCGCCGTCGCCAATCAGCTCCCCAACAACATCTACGCGATCATCTCGGCGGGCCTGCTGAGCGCCGTCGTGGTGCCGCAGATCGTGAAGGCGGCAGCCCACACAGACGGCGGCAGCGCCTTCGTATCGAAGCTGTTCACGCTCGGCACGGTCGGCCTGCTGGTCACCACGGCCCTCGCCACCGCCGCCGCACCGTGGCTGGTTCAGCTGTACGCGCCGGATTACACCCCGGCTCAGACCGCATTGGCCACCGCCTTCGCGTATTGGTGCCTGCCGCAGATCTTCTTCTACGGTCTCTACGCGCTGGTCGGCGAGACGCTGAACGCAAGACGCGTCTACGGTCCGTTCACGTGGGCCCCGATCGTCAACAACATCGTCTCGATCGCCGGCTTCCTGGCCTTCATCGCTCTGTTCTCCGGTCCGGTCACACAGGTCGCCGGCTGGACGCCCGACATGATCGCACTGCTGGCCGGTACGGCGACGACCGGCATCGTGGTGCAGGCGGCGCTTCTGCTGGTGTTCTGGCGCTCCGCCCGGCTGCGGGTCCGGCCGGATTTCCGGTGGAAGGGCGTCGGTCTCGCGCAGATCGGCCGCCTCGCCGGGTGGACCTTCCTCATGATGCTCGCCGGACAGGTCGCGGGACTCGTGCAGACCCGGGTGCTGTCCGAGGCCTCGAGCGACGGTCCGTCGGTCTTCGCCTTCCAGAACGCGTGGCTGCTGTTCATGCTGCCGTATTCGATCATCGTCCTGTCGATCGGAACGCCCTACTACACGCGGCTCAGCGAGCACGCCTCCGCCGGACGCGATGTCGAGGTGCGCGACGACATCGTCAGCAGCATCCGCACCCTCGGGCTGTTCGTGGTGCTCGCCACCGCCGCCCTCGCCGTCGCGGCGGTGCCCGCGAGCCGCATCTTCACCACCGACGCCGCCGGCGCCCTGCAGGCAGCGCCCGTGCTTCTGGCCTTCCTCGTGTGCCTGGTGCCGCTGGCCGTGCTGTTCGTGATCCAGCGGACGTTCTACGCCTACGACGACACCCGCACGCCATTCCTTTTCACCCTCGCGCAGGTTGCCCTGGTCGTCACGGGAGCGCTCGTCTCGGGGGCCCTCGTCGACGCCGACGTGATCGCGCTCCCCCAGCTGGCGTCCTCGGTCGCCCTCACGCAGTCGCTCGCCTCCGTGGTGCAGGTGATCCTCGCGACCTGGCTGCTGCAGCGCCGGCTCGGTGGTCTGCGAGTCGGGGAGTGGATGCTCTCGCTCGGCCGATTCGTTCTCGCCGCGCTCCCGGCGGCGGCCGCGGGGTGGGGGGTGTATCTGCTTCTCGGAGGCCCCGTCGGGTGGACGACGTCGAACCCGCTCCTCGCCGCCGTCGGCACCGGGATCATCGGCCTCGGCGTGCTCGTCGTCTATGTGGGGATGCTCGCCGTGCTGCGCGCCCCGGAGCTGCACGGCGCCTTCGGCCTCGTGCGGCGATTCCTCCCCGGCGGCCGCTGACGCGACCGGCTGCCCGTCCGGCGCGGGGCCGTTCACCTGCGGGGAATTCCAGGCCGTTACCATGTGTTGTCACGGCTGGCAGAACAACGAAGGAGGCGCAGTGCGTCAGGTCATCATCATCGGCTCGGGTCCCGCGGGTTACACGGCGGCGATCTATGCCGCGCGTGCGAACCTCGAACCCCTCGTCGTCGCCAGTTCGGTCGAAGCCGGTGGCGAGCTCATGAACACCACCGAGGTCGAGAACTTCCCCGGGTTCCCGGAAGGCATCCAGGGTCCTGAGCTCATGGCGAAGATGCAGGAGCAGGCGGAGAAGTTCGGCGCCGAGGTGCTGTACGACGACGTCGTCGACCTCGATGTCGCCGGGCGCAGCAAGAAGGTCACGCTCGGCAGCGGAAAGTCCTTCGAGGCAGACTCGATCGTCTTCGCGACCGGCTCCGCCCCGCGCAAGATCGGCATCGAGGGTGAGCAGCGTCTCTCCGGGCGCGGCGTCTCGTACTGCGCGACGTGCGACGGGTTCTTCTTCCGCGAGCGCGAGATCGCGGTCGTGGGAGGCGGTGACTCGGCAATCGAAGAGGCGACGTTCCTGACGAAGTTCGCGTCGAAGGTCTACGTCATCCACCGTCGCGACGAGCTTCGCGCATCCAAGATCATGCAGGAGCGAGCCTTCAGGAACGACAAGATCGAGTTCGTGTGGAACGCCGAGGTTGTCGACGTGCTGGGCGAGGATGCCGTCACCGGCGTCGTGCTCGAGGACACCGTCGACGGCAGCCGCCGCGAGCTCGCGCTCCAGGGCCTGTTCGTCGCAATCGGCTACGACCCCCGCACCCACCTCGTGCACGGCAAGCTCGACCTCACCGAGGCTGGCACCGTCTGGGTCGACGGTCGCTCCTCTCGCACGTCGGTCCCCGGGATCTTCGCCGCCGGTGATGTCGTCGACCCCACCTATCGCCAGGCCGTCACCGCGGCCGGCAGCGGAACGGTCGCCGCCCTCGACGTGGAGCACTACCTCGCATCGCTCGGTGAAGCCGGCGCGCCCGACGCCACGGCCGACCCGATCGAAGACCGCCCGGGCGCGGATGACGAGGAGCCCCTCGCGGCCGCGGAACATTCCCCCGCCGTCGCACGTTGACCCGATAGACGCAAGAATTCTGAGAAGGAGAGTGGAAATGACCGCCAAGGCGACCACGTCGGCGACCTTTGAGCAGGATGTCCTGCAGGCCGACGGCCCCGTGCTCGTGGACTTCTGGGCTGAGTGGTGCGGCCCGTGTCGCATGGTCTCGCCCGTGCTCGACGAGATCCAGTCGGAGAACTCCGACAAGATCACCGTGCTGAAGCTGAATGTCGACGAGAACCCCGACCTCGCGATGAAGTACCAGATCACGTCCATCCCCGCGATGAAGGTCTTCCAGGGCGGCGAGGTCAAGTCGACCATCATCGGCGCGAAGCCCAAGTTCGCTCTCGAGCAGGATCTCGCAGAGTTCCTCAGGTGACCTGCGCGTCGTGAGACGCCGAGACCCCGCTGGCCTCCGGGCCGGCGGGGTCTCGTTCTGTTCCGGGTTGTCGGTCGGGAAGGTCGTCAGGATGCGTCGGCGTGGGCGGAGGCATCCCACCGTCGGTGCTTCTCCTCGCCGAGCAGACGCCACACCGCCTTGGTCAGCGGCGGGTAGTCCAGAGCGATCTGCCGCAGCACCCGGTAGTGCCGGGCCTGGGAGGGGCGGACGCCGCCGTTCGCGGCGATGTTCTCCGCGCGCAAGGTGAGCACGACGAGTTCGTCGACGGTCGGGAGGTCTTCCATGAAGTCCCACGGGTCTTCGCCGCCGTGCAGACGCTCATCGACGAGCACGGACAACTCGTCCGCTGCCTCCGCGCGCAGCAGTTCGAGACTGGCTCGCCGCGGGGTGCTCTCGTCGTGGGTCACCCATCCAGGGTACGCCGCGCGTCCGACACGGGCATCGTGCGTGCCATCCTGTGGACAGATCGGCTTCTAGTTCGCGCCGTATCCGCTCTCGCCGAGGTCATCGAGAATGCGGTTCAGGTCCTGGATGCTGGCGAAATCGATGCTGATCTGGCCTTTTCGCATACCAAGGCTGACTTTGACGCGCGTGTTGAGGCGGTCACCCAGTCGCTCGGCCACCTCGTCGAGGTAGGCCTTGCGGGCACCGGCCTGCGGCTTGACGCTCTTGGTGGCAGTCGCGTCCGTGGTCTTCGCCGCAGCCTCCGCGGCACGCACGGAGAGGTCTTCGTTCACGATCTTGTCGGAGAGCCTCTGCATGGACTCGGGGGAGTCGAGCGAGAGGATCGCGCGAGCATGTCCGGCGCTGAGCACCCCCGCGGCGACGCGCTGCTGCACCGGCACGGGGAGCTTCAGCAGGCGGATCGTGTTGCTGATCTGCGGACGGGAACGACCGATCCGTGTGGCGAGCTCCTCCTGGGTGATGCCGAAGTCGTCGAGGAGCTGCTGATAGGCGGAGGCTTCTTCCAGGGGATTGAGCTCCGACCGGTGCAGGTTCTCCAGGAGCGCATCCCGCAACAGGTGCTCGTCGGCGGTCTCCCGGATGATCGCAGGAATCGAGGTGAGTCCCGCGGCCCGGGCCGCTCGGGTGCGGCGCTCACCCATGATGAGCTCGTAGCTTCCGCCCCCGGTGTCACGGACGACGACCGGCTGCAGGACGCCGAATTCCCGAACGCTGTGGATCAGTTCGTCGAGGTCGTCCTGATCGAAGTGGGTGCGGGGCTGGCGCGGATTCGGCACGACTGCGTGCGGATCCACGTGTGCGAGCCGCGCACCCGGCACCGCCACGAGTTCGTGAGATTCGTCCGCTGTGTCGACCACGTCGGCCGTGCTCGAGGCGGGGGCGTCATCCTCTGTCGCCGACTTGGGGAAGAACACGTCGGAGGGGCGATCCTCCGTCGCCTCGATGGTGGGGATGAGAGCCCCGATGCCTCGTCCGAGTCCCGTGCGCTTGGGCATCAGGGTGTCCCTTCGATCGATACCGAACTGTCTTTGTCTCGCCCGATGATCTCGACCGCGGCTTCGCGGTAGGCGACGGCGCCGGCCGACTGTCCATCGTAAGCGATGACGGTCTGGCCGAAGCTCGGCGCCTCCGAGACGCGCACCGAGCGCGGGATCATCGTCCGCAGGACCTCGCGGGGAAAGTGTTCCCGCACTTCCTCCGCCACCTGCTGCGCGAGGCGTGTGCGGCCGTCGTACATCGTCAGCATGATCGTCGAGAGGTACAGCGCCGTGTTGAGGTGCTTCTGGATCATCCGCACCGTGCCGAGCAGCTGGCTGAGACCCTCGAGTGCGTAGTACTCGCACTGGATCGGGATGAGGAGCTCCTGCGCAGCGGTGAAGGCGTTGATGGTGAGCAGACCGAGCGACGGTGGGCAGTCGATGATGACGAAGTCGAGTCGCTCGGTGAGTTCGGCCAGATACGTGTCCAGCGCCGTCTTGAGACGATGCTCTCGCGCGACCTGCGAGACGAGTTCGATCTCGGCGCCCGCGAGATGGATGGTGCTGGGGGCGCAGAAGAGGTTCGGTGACTCCGGGCTGTTCTGCACGATATCGGCGATGGGGAAGTCGTCGATGAGCACGTCGTAGACGCTCGGCGTGTCGGAGTCATGGGGAACGCCGAGAGCTGTCGACGCGTTTCCCTGCGGGTCGAGGTCGATGACGAGCACGCGAGCCCCCATAGATGCGAGAGCCGCCGCCAGGTTCACGGTGCTGGTGGTCTTGCCCACCCCGCCCTTCTGGTTCGACACCGTGATCACACGGGTGTTGCCACTCAGGGAGATGTCGACGCTCGCGAGAGTGCGGCGGCGCGCGGACAGATCAGCTAGTTCGCGCGCGAGAGGAGTGTCGTCGAACGAGAAAGGGGATTCCGCGGCCGATTCATCGGGCTGTTTCACGTGAAACGCTCTCTCTTTCGCGTTCGTTCGAGCATCACTCCACTCTAACCCGCACCCCCGACTCCACCCGCCCACCTCCCTTCCCGCCGATCGAGTAGCGCACGCGAGTGCGCCTATCGAGATCGTGCCTCCCACCGCGCCGGTCTCGATACGGCGGATCCGCCGCCTACTCGACCACCGGAAAGCGCCACGCCGCCGATCGAGTAGCGCGCAGCGCGTACCGAGATCCAAGCCGCCGTCACGGGCTCGTTTCACGTGAAACGGCCCAGCGGGGAACACCTTCCCGCCGATCGAGTAGCGCACGCAGTGCGCGTACCGATCCCGAATCCCGAGGGTCTCGATACGGCGGCTCCGCCACCTACTCGACCACCGGGAGGAGCCACCCGCCGATCGAGTAGCGCGCAGCGCGTACCGAGATCCGAGCCGCCGTCACGGGCTCGTTTCACGTGAAACGCCCTTTGGGAACGCCTTCCCGCCGATCGAGTAGCGCACGCGAGTGCGCCTATCGAGATCGTGCCTCCCACCGCGCCGGTCTCGATACGGCGGCTCCGCCACCTACTCGACCACCGGGAGGAGCCACCCGCCGATCGAGTAGCGCGCAGCGCGTACCGAGATCCTTCATCCCATCAAGGTTTAGTTTCACGTGAAACACCGTTTGGGAACGCCTTCCCGGTGATCGAGTGGCGCACGCAGTGCGCGTACCGAGATCCCGAACCCCGAGGGTCTCGATACGGCGGCTCCGCCACCTACTCGACCGCCGGAGGGAGCCACCCGCCGATCGAGTAGCGCGCAGCGCGTACCGAGATCCTTCATCCCATCAAGGTTTAGTTTCACGTGAAACGCCCTTTGGGAACGCCTTCCCGGTGATCGAGTAGCGCACCTAGTGCGCGTATCGAGATCCCACATCGCGAGGGTCTCGATACGGCGGCTCCGCCACCTACTCGACCACCGGGAGGAGCCACCCGCCGATCGAGTGGCGCACGCAGTGCGCGTATCGAGATCCCGAACCCCGAGGGTCTCGATACGGCGGCTCCGCCGCATGCTCGACCACCGGGATGCACCACCCCCGGCCGGTCGAGTAGCGCGCAGCGCGTACCGGGATCCGGAGCATCCGTTTCACGTGAAACGCTCACGCGCCAGCCACCTCTTGTTCGCCAGCGGCATCTCGACCCGCGAACCGACTCTTCTTGCTCAGCGCAGAAAGCGCTGACACGTGGCCGGTGATCAGGGCGATGCGCTTCGCGCGACCCCAGCCCTGCACCTGCTTCTCGCGGAGGAAGGCATCATCCATCCGTTCGTATTCCTCGAAGTACACCAACCGCACCGGGCGACGGTGGAATGTGTACTCCGCGCCTTCCCCGAAGTTGTGCTGAGCGACTCGCAGGTCGAGGTCACGGGTACTCCCTACGTAGAAGGAGCGATCCGCGCATTCGAGGATGTACATGTATGGCATACCACCAGCGTGACGCTGCCGGGGGTGGGATGGGATGACCATGCACGCATCCGTTGAGAAAGTGCGCAATGAAGCCGTCGGGGAGGGACGGACAACGAGGACGGCCTCGGCACGGCGGTTGTGCGGGATCTCGGTACGCGCACTTCGTGCGCTACTCGATCGGCGGGATGATTCCGGTGCGGTGGTCGAGTAGCCGGTGGAGCCGGCGTATCGACACCGGCACCCGGTGGGGCGAGATCTCGATACGCGCACTCCGTGCGCTACTCGATCGGCGGGTGGTGCATCATGGTGGTCGAGTAGGCGGTGGAGCCGGCGTATCGAGACCGGCACCCGGTTGTGCGGGATCTCGGTACGCGCACTTCGTGCGCTACTCGATCGGCGGGATGATTCCGGTGCGGTGGTCGAGTAGGCGGTGGAGCCGGCGTATCGACACCGGCACCCGGTGGGGCCGGGATCTCGATACGCGCGCGGCGCGCGCTACTCGATCGGCGGGCGCGGAGTGTCAGCGGGAGACCGTGGCGCGAAGCACACGCGTCGGTTCGGAGATGACACCCTCGCCCACCGTCTCCACGCGCACATCGCGCAGCTTGAAGCGACGAATCTGCTTCTCAGCCGCCGCAATCTCGTTCGACGCGTTCGCGCCCTTGAGCAGAATCAACTCGCCACCGTCACGGACGAGGGGAGCGGTGAGAGGGATCAGTGTACGGAAGGCGCTCACGGCGCGGGCCGTCACCTGGTCGAGCACCGGACCATCCGCCCACTCCTCCGCACGACCACGAACGACCTCGACGTTGTCGAGGCCCAGCGCTGCCACCTGCTCGTTCAGCCACGCGACGCGACGCTCCATGGGCTCGATCAGCACCCATTTCACGTCAGGGCGGGCGATCGCCAGTACAACTCCGGGCAGGCCTGCCCCGGAGCCCACGTCTCCCACGCGACCGGAGAACAGCGGTGCGGCGACCACGCTGTTCAGGATGTGACGCGTCCACAGGCGCGGCAGTTCCAGCGGTCCGATGAGCCCTCGCTCCTCGCCGTGGACAGCGAGTGCGGCAGTGAAGGCGCGGGCGGCGCCGATGCGATCGCCGAACAAGGGCTCGGCAGCCGACGGTTCGGGTTCCAGTTCGGTCATGGATGTTTCACGTGAAACGGCGACCGTCAGTGGCGACGGATGACCGTATGACGGTCCGCTCCCTCACCGTACGACTCCGAGACCAGCCCGCGCTCCGCGACGATGTCGTGCACCAGCTTGCGCTCGTAGCTGGACATCGAGGGAAGGGACGCCTGTGAGGCACCTTCATCCAGGCGCTCGACAGCGCGATCCACGAGCTGCTCCAGCTGCGTCTGGCGCGCGTCGCGGGAGCCGCCGATGTCGAGGATGAGACGGGAGAACCGACCTGTCTTGTTCTGTACCGCGATGCGCGTCAGCTCCTGAAGAGCCTGCACCGTGTCCGGCGCAGACAGAACGCGCACGGCATCCTCTTCCTCAGCCTCGACAGAGACGTATGCTCGCCCGGCCCGTACGTCGAGTCCGAGGTCGCCGTCGATGTCGGCGATGTCGAGGAGCTCCTCGATGAAGTCTGCGGCGACGTCACCCTCCTGCTCGAGCTGCTCGACCGTCGCGGGGGAGCGGTCCGGAGCGGACGTGGTGGCGGTGTCGGAGTTGCTGCTCATCATTCCTCTGGGTCGTTCCGTGATCAGGACTTCGCGTTACCCGATGGGCCGTTGCCGCCCGACGGTCCGGACTGCTTCTGCGCCTGCTTCTTCGCCCGCTGCTTGCCGACCGGCTGCTGCCGCTTGGGCTGTGCGGCCTTGGCCCGCTCGGCCTCCTCGACGAGACGCTGCTGCTCCGCCTGGTACTTCTCCATCGACACCACCTTGCCGGAGGAGTCGATGGCCTTGCCCTTGCGGGCCAGCCGCTCCTCGCGGGCCTTCGCCGCGTCCGACCCGGGGGTGGGCATCTCTCGGATGACGAGGAACTGCTGCCCCATCGTCCACAGGTTCGACACGAACCAGTAGATGACGACACCGAGCGGGAAGAACACGCCCGAGAAGACGAACGCGAACGGCAGCACGTACAGCATGATCTTCTGCATCTGGTACGCCTGGCCGGTCTTGGCTTCGGGGGAGAGGTTCTTCGAGATGATCTGGAGCTGTGTGAAGAACTGCGAGGCGATCATGAGCACCACGAGGGTCACCAGGATGATGATCGCCGTGGTGTTGCCCGAGTTGATGGCGTCGATCAGGGTCTCGTGGAGCGATGCGACGCCGAAGAGCTTCGCGTCGTAGAACTCCTGTGTCAGCTCCGCATTGAGCAGGCCCACACCGCCGATGCCGGCCTGTGCGTGCCGTGTGACGTCGTTCAGCACGCTGAACAGCGCGAAGAACACCGGCATCTGCACCAGGAGCGGCAGACAGCTCGACACCGGAGTGGTGCCGTGCTTCTTGTACAGCGCCATCGTCTCCCGGCTCATCGCCTCCCGCGAGAGCTGATCGCGCTTTCCCTTGTACTTCTCCTGAACTTTTCGCAGTTCAGGGGCGATTTCCATCATCTTCCGCTGGCTCTTGATCTGCCGCACGAACAGCGGAATCATCGCCGAGCGCACGACGATCACGAGACCGACGATCGAGAGCACCCACGTGAGACCCTCGGCTGCCGGCAGGCCCATCGCGGTGAACAGCCAGTGCCAGGCGACGAGCACGAGCTCGACCAGCCACTTCAGGGGCCAGAGGATGGTGCCGATCAGATCGAAACCACCGCCGCCCGATGTCTCGGTCGCCGACGAAGCGAAGCTCAGAAGATCCATGCGCGGGATCAGTCCTTTCCGGTGGAGCCAGGAACGACGAAACCCTGCGGGGTGATGTCGTGACGGAAGTCCTCACGAAGCGGCACGTCGTCGACGCCGCCCTTCGCCCAGGGGTGGCACCGCGCGAGGCGCGCGGCGGTCATCGCACTTCCCACCACGGCGCCGTACTGCTGTACCGCGGCCACCGAGTAGGCGGTGCATGAGGGGTAGTACTTGCACACGTCACCGTACGTGTGCGAGATGGTCGCCCGGTAGCCGTGAAGCAACGCCAGAGCGGCGTTCCGGGGCAGAAGCGGTATCGCACGAAGTGAATCGGATGCGGTCCAACGGCCGGCACCGACGGCATACGAGGGCAGAACACTCATGCCGCCCGCCTCGCCAGGCACCGTGCGACCTCGTCACGCAGTTGTGCGAAGTCGGCCTTCGCCGAGCCCGGGAGCGCACGGATGACCACGTCAGCACCGGGCCGGACATCGGTCAGCGCCCCCGCGCAGACAGCCTTCAGCCGTCGCCGCACGGTGTTTCGGACGACGGCTGAACCGACCTGCTTGCTCACGATGAAACCGAAACGCGCAGCCCTGTCGTCTCCCGACTGGACCACGTAGGTGATGGAATTCGCCCCGGCGCACCGCGCACCCCGGCGGACGACGGCCTTGTATTCCGCTCCGCGGGTCAGTCGGTTCTGCCTCGCGAGCACCGTGTGATCAGGCCGAGAGGGCGTCGCGGCCCTTGGCGCGACGAGCCGAGAGGATGGCACGGCCGGCACGGGTGCGCATGCGGGCGCGGAAGCCGTGCTTCTTGGCACGACGACGGTTGTTGGGCTGGAAAGTGCGCTTGCTCATGAGATCTCTTCCGGATGGGGTGTCCTCGGGACGCTCTTCCGGGGACGGGGTATCAGTACTGCCGCGAGGGCATAAGTCAACTGAGTAAGGATACGTCGACAGCGTTCAGGACTCAAACCTGCGCGCGCGAAAGCGACATTATCCACAAAGGCTGGGAAGCCGCTGGTCAGGACACGCGGCCCGGAACTACAGTGGAGTTTG